>JBJECZ010000081.1:0-33839 GCA_051871555.1 Muribaculaceae bacterium
GAAAATCAGCGAATAAAAATTTTTCTCCAAAAAAGTGACGAAAACAGGAAAAAACGCCTCAGACGGTGCTGAGGCGCATATGGGGTTGGATGTATAATTGATGCCGAGGCGGTTATTGCTTCACTTCGCGCACCATTATGATTTGCGTTGGGAAATGGTCGCTGTAGCCGTTGAGGAATGCTCCGCCCGAGTAGGTGCGCAGCGGATAGCCTTTGCGTGTGCCTTCGTGGGTTTGCAGGAAGTCCATGTTGAGCACGCGGTGGTTGAGGTAGGTGAGGTGCTTGCGGTCGCCCTTGAGGAAGTAGTCGCTGATGATGATTTGGTCGAACAGGTTCCAGGCGCCGTTGTAGGCAAGCGAGCCAACGCCTTTGTCGAGAGTTGCCCACCAGGGGTTGTATAGGCCACCTTCGGGCACATCTTCGCGGTTGCGCTTGGCGTTGAGCACTTGAGCGCAGCTGCGGTCGTGCGGGTCGTCGTTGAGGTCGCCCATGATGATGATGCCTTGGTTAGGGTCGAGGGCAAGCAGCGAGTCGACGGTTTGCTTGACGCGTGCAGCGGCAGCTTCGCGCAGCGGGCTCGATTGCTCTTGTCCACCGAGGCGCGATGGCCAGTGGTTGACGATGATGCTCACTTTTTCGCCGCCGAGTAGTCCGGTGACGCACATTTGGTCGCGGGTGCGGAATGTTGGTCGGTCGGGCAGCAGCAACGGGGTGTTCACCACGTTTAGCACGCGAAAGAAGCGTGGGTTGTAGAGCAAGCCCACATCAACGCCGCGGCGGTCGGGCGAGTCGTGATGTACAATCTGCAGATGCCATTTGCGTATTTCGGGCTGTTTCACCAAGTCCTTGAGCACGCTGATGTTTTCAATTTCCGACACGCCGAGAATTGCCGGTCCGTTGGGCGTGGAGTTGGTTGCCATTTGGCTGATTGCGTACGCCATGTTGTGGAGCTTTTTGAAGTATTTCTCGCTGTTCCATTGGCGTGCGCCTTGCGGCGAAAACTCTTTGTCGTAGGTGCCGTTTGAGTTGATTGTGTCAAACAGGTTTTCGAGGTTATAGAAAGCCACGCCAAATGCTTCGAATTGCTTGGCTGACGGGGCTGGCTTGTCGTCGCCGGTGGTCATTGAGGTGAGCACCAGCAGTGTTGCCATTAGAGCTATTAACTTTTTCATGTAGATGTTCAGGGGGTTATTGATTCTTATTTTATGTGTAGCAGAGTTTTAAACAGCGCCACGGTTTCGGGTTTTCCGGTGTATTTGCCCAGGTCTTCGCTCATCTTGCAGGTGTCGTTGAACTCGCGTTTCTCGGTGATTTTGATTGCCACGAGTTTGATGACGATGTTCATCGGCGTGAATCCCCAGCCGTAGGTGTCGCAAGTGATGTGGGTGCCAATGCCGTAGCTGTCGATGCAGCGGTCTTTCACGCGGCGGTGAATGTCGAGTGCGCGGTCGGTGTCGAGCGCGTTGCTGAAGATGATTTGCTTGGTGCGGTAGTCGACGCCCAGTTCGCGATATTTGTTTTGTATTTTCTCCACTTGCTCCAGTTCGTCGCCGCTGTCGATGCGCAGCCCGGCAAACACGCGTGCAAAGTGCTCCGAGAAATTGTCGGCAAAGGCTTTGAATCCGAATGTGTCGTATAGGAATATTCCGAGCGAGCCGATGTAAGTTTTCTGCCACATGTCCATGGCAATGTTGTTGGCTTCCTGAGGTCCGAACATTCCGGCAATTCCAGCGATCCATTCGTGAGCCATGGTGCCCACTGGAGTCACGTTGTGCTTCATGGCGAGGTACACGTTGCTGGTGCCCACAAATTTACCGGTTTCAACGTCCTTCGAGGCATCGATGAACGCCTTCACAGCCACGTCTTCGCTTTCAAACGACAAGCGTCGGCGCAGTCCGAAGTCGGTCACAACCAGTCCGCCCTCAAGCATTCGGCGGGCTTTGCGGTAGGTGAGGTCGTAGTAGTCAGCCATGTCCACCTTGGTGAGGTTGCCGGTCATGGTGTGGTGCAGTTGCGATATTATGGCAAGAATCTGCACTTCAAGCAGCACGGTTTGGTGCCAGTAGCCTTCGAAGTCGACGTGCAGGTGACCATCGGCGTCCTGGCTGATTTCCACCCAGTTGGCGTCGTAGCGGAATCCGCGCAGATAGGTGTAGAACCAAGTGGGCAGATAGTAGCAACGCTGTTTCATGAACTCTTCTTCCTCGCGAGTGAATCGCAGGTCTTCGAGGTACTTCACTTGTTGCTTGAGTTCCTCGGCGAAACCTTGTGGATATACGGTGTTGTTGCGGTCGACAAACTGATATTTCACCACGGCGCGCGGAAAACAGTTGAGTATGGCGCAGCACATGGTGAGTTTATAAAGGTCGGTGTCGGTGAAATGTGTGATAATAGGTTCCATATCAGGTTTTAATGTTATGTTCAAGGTTCAAAGATATAAATTTATTTTGAAATATGTAGTTGCCTTGCCTGTTGAATAAAAAGTTTTCATTAATTAATTCAAAAAAGAGTGATTAAATGAAAAATATTCTTTAAATTTGAAAGTTTTTGTTCAGGGTGCAAATTATGCCTTGAGGACAAACGCCTGAGATAATTAATACATTGAAAAATATTACAAAAAACAAACAACTACAAAAAAGGACCTTATGAGAGTAAAACTGTTTTTACTGCTGAGTCTGTTGGTGGCATTGCCGGCGCTTTCACAGAGCACTGGGGTGCGAGGCTTGGTGGTTGATGCTAAGACGGGATTGCCTGTTGTGGGAGCAACGGTGATGCTCGACGAGCAGGGCATATCGGTCACGAGTGGGCCGAATGGCGATTTTAGCATCTCCGACGCAGTGGCTGGCAACGACCGCTTGTTGGTGCTTAGCTACGGCTACAAAGATTGGATGCAGGATGTGATTATTTCTGCAAACGTGGTGGAAAATGTTGGCACAATCAAGCTTATGGGCATAGCCAATAGCATGAACGAAGCCGACGATTTCATCGTTAGTGAATCGCAAATCGAGGATGAGGAAGGCAACAGTCAGTCGATTGCCACCTTGAGCGGCGCTAACGACAACATCTTCTATCAGGCTGCCAGCTACGACTTCAGCCTTATGCGTTTTCGTGTGCGAGGCTACGACAGCGAGTACACCCAAACGATGATTAACGGCATTGTGTTCAACGACCCGGCGCGTGGCCGCTTCAACTATTCGATGATGGGCGGCATGAACCAGGCGTTCAAGAACAAGAGCATCGGCATGGGACTCGAAGCCACCAGCTACGGCTTCGGCGACGTGGGCGGTGCCAACAATATTGTCACTTTTGCCAAGGATTATGCTCCGGGCACTCGCGCCAGCGTGGCATACACCAATAGCAACTACTATCTTCGCGGCATGCTCACCCACGCCACCGGTTTGCGCAAAAACGGCTGGGCATTGACTGTGAGCGCTGTGGCTCGATACAGCGACGAGGGCATCGTGCCGGGTTCGTTCTACAACTCGTGGGGCTACTTCATTTCGGCTCAAAAGGTGTTCAACCCGCAGCACTCGCTCTCAATCACCACTTTTGGCGCTCCAACCAAGCGCGCTGCCAACACGGCTACGTTCCAGGAGGCATACGACCTCACCGGCGACAATCTCTACAACCCGAGCTGGGGTTGGCAAGAGGGCGAGAAACGCAACGCCAAGGTGGTGGAGTCGTTCGACCCTACTGCCATTGTCAACTGGATTTGGACACCGAAGGCGGGCGTGACGCTCAACACCGGCGTGGCTGTGCGCAAGTCGTTCTACTCGTCGTCGGCGCTAAACTGGTATAATGCCGCCGACCCGCGTCCCGACTACTATCGCTATCTGCCTTCGTATTTCGACGATGAAGACACCAAGGCGCTTTACACCGAAAAGTGGCGCACCGACGACACTTTCCGTCAAATCGACTGGGCTGGACTCTATCAAACCAACTATCTGAACAACCTTCAAGCCGACGAAACCGGTGTTCCGAAGGGTGCTACATATATCATCGAAAAGCGTCACAGCAATCAGCTGAACACCATGTTCAACTCGGTGCTCAATGCTCGCCTCAACGACTTCATGACGCTGCAGGCCGGCGTGGGTGCCAACTGGTCGCGCTCGTCGTACTACAAGACCATCAAGGACTTGCTCGGCGGCCGCTATTGGACCGACACCGACCAGTTCTCGGAACGCGACTATCCTAACGACAAGCATATGCTGCAAAACGACATGAACCACCCAAACCGCAAGGTGCAGGTCGACGACCGTTTCGGCTACGACTACGACGTCAACTCGTTCAGCGCAAACGCTTGGATTCAGAATATGATTAACCTGCCGCGTTGGGACATCAACTACGGCCTTACCATCAGCTACACCCAATTCCAGCGCGACGGACACATGCGCAACGGTCGTGCTCCTGAAAACTCCTACGGCAAGGGCGTACGCCACGAATTCGACAATGCTGGCGTGAAGGCTGGGGCAACCTACAAGATTGACGGTCGCAACAACATCACTGCGCACGCCTACTATGGCACCAAGGCGCCGCTCTTCGACCAGGCCTACGTTTCGCCTCGCATCAAGGACGATGCCATCACCGGACTTGCCAGCGAACGCATCCTCTCGGGCGACTTGAGCTACAACTTCAACTATCGCCGTTTCATGGGTAGCATCACCGGCTTCTGGACTAATATGTATAACCAAACCGAGCGCACCTCGTTCTACGACGACCAGTTCAGCACCTTCATGAACTATGTGCTCACCGGCGTGAAAAAGACCTATAAGGGTGTGGAAGTGGGCTTGGCTTACCGCATCACTCCGTCAATCACCCTCAGCGGTGCCGCCACATTCTCGCGCTATCAGTATAAGAATCGCCCAACCGGCACCCGCAGCTACGAGAACGGTCAGGCGCCCGACACCACTCAGGTGGTTTACCTGAAAAACTTCTACGTTGGCGGAACTCCTCAGCAAGCCTATTCGCTCACGCTCAAGTGGAGCGCTCCAAAGATGTGGTTCCTCGAGGTGAACGGTGTGTATATGGCTGACTCCTACGTCGACCTGTCGCCCATCCGCCACGAAGCTATGCCTAATCTCTACAAGGTGTGCGAAACCGAGGAAGAACTCCAAGCCAAGGTGGCTGAAATCACCCGCCAGGAGCGCCTCAAGGACAACTTCGTGCTCAACCTGAGCATCGGCAAGCTCATCTATCTCAATCGCACGGCTTCGCTCAACATCAACCTCAATCTGGACAACGTGCTCAACAACCGCAACATCCAGACTTCGGGTTACCAACAGGGCCGTTTCGACTACACCAACTACACCACCACGAAGTATCCTAACAAATACTACTACGCACAAGGCTTCCGCGCTTATGTTAATGTGGGTGTGAAATTCTAAGAAAAATCAGATTTAGTTCAAAAAAGTTACATACATTATATATAATATAAAGAAAACTATGAGACATATTAAGTCATATTTCAGTTTGATGATAATGGCAGCGGCTGCATTTGTGAGCAGTTGTTCCGACAACTTCGACACCCCACCGTTGATGGTGCCGCAAGCAAGCCGTACGGCAAACATCAGCATTGCCGACTTCAAGGCAAAATATTGGCAGGATGCCGTCAACTATATTGATACTGTGCGCGAAGACCTCGTGGTGGCTGGTCGCGTTATCAGCAGCGACGCCTCGGGCAACATCTACAAGAGCCTCGTCATTCAGGACGAAACAGGCGCTTTGGCAATCTCGCTAAACGGCAACAGCCTCTACAACACCTATCGCATTGGTCAAGAGGTGGTGATTTCGCTCAAGGACATCTGGGTGGGTAAGTACAACTCGCTGCAACAGCTGGGTTATCCCGATTACTACGAGAAAGGCGGCGTGTGGGAAGCCACTTTCATGCCGCTCGAAACCTTCCAGGACCACGCCGAACTCAACGGACTGCCTGCTCCGGCTGAAATCGACACCATCCCTGCCACAATCGCAGGCTTGTCGACCGATGCTGCCGGCTTGCGCAAATGGCAAAGCCAATTGGTGCGTTTCGACGACGTGAAATTTTCTGACGCCGACGGCAAGAACGCTTTCGTTGCCGGCGACGCTACCACCAACCGCACCATCGAAGATGCCGGCGGCAACTCTATTGTGGTGCGCACAAGCAACTATTCAACTTTCAAGGACGAACTCCTCCCGTTGGGCTATGGCTCGGTGGTGGGTATTCTAAGCTACTACGGCTCGAGCGCCAGCAACGGCACTTGGCAATTGCTGCTGCGAGACATTGACGATTGCATCGACTTCTCAACCGATTTCAGCGGTGTTGAGTCAAACCCATGGACTGTTGAAAAAGCCATTAGCCTGCAAAACACCGGTCGCGAAGGCTGGGTGAGCGGCTACATTGTGGGTGCCGTGGCTCCTGAAGTGACCACCGTTAAGAGCAACGCCGACATCGAATGGACTGCTCCTACCACTCTCGGAACCACTCTTGTCATCGGTCCTACTGCCGATTGCACCGACTACACCAAGTGCCTCGTTGTGGCTCTGCCTCAAGGCACTCCGTTCCGCACTCAAGCCAACCTTGCCGACAATGTTGAGGTATACAAGACCGTCATCAAGGTGAAGGGCACCATGGCAACCTACCTTGGCACTCACGGCATCACCGGCAACTCGGGTTCTACCGACGAATTCCGCCTCTCGGTGGCTACCGGCGGCGTCACCGGCATCAACGAGGGCTTCGACTCGGCTCTGCCTTCCGACTGGACCAATGTGCAGAAGCAAGGCAACAAGGCTTGGTTCCAAACCACTTTCAACAACAACGGATATGCTGCAATGACCGGCTACAAGGGCACCGCTCCGTTCGACTCGTGGCTCATCACGCCTGCCATCAACATGAACAAGGTTGAGAACAAGGTGCTCAACTTCCGCACCCAGGTGAACGGCTACGGCTCTACCACCAGCAAGATTGGCGTGTATGTGCTCACTTCTGCCGACCCGGCTTCGTGCGAACCTGTTAAGCTGAACGCTAACTTTGCCACTGCCCCGGCTTCGGGCTACAGCGATTGGGCTAACTCGGGCGACATCGACCTCAGCAGCTACACCGGCACAATCTTCATCGGCTTCCGCTACGAAGCCACTTCCGACGCTAACTACGCCACTTGGTGTGTCGACGACGTTGTGCTTGGCGAAGCCAGCGGCGAGAATCCTGGTGGCGGTGAAGGTGGCTCAACCATCAGCGACACTTACGCCGACTTCGAAACACTCAACAACAGCACTGCCACAAGCTATTACGGAACCTACACCTCCACTCAAGGCTGGAAGGCTGAAAACTGCCTCGTGCTGCAGGGCGGAGCCACCGACAGCAATCCTACTTTCCAATTCATCGGCTACAAGGAGGGTACCACTCCTTTCTTCGCTGCTTGCATGAACGGCAAGACTGCTACTGTTGGCAAAATCACTTCGCCAACCATCTCGGGCGGCATTGGCAAGCTCACCTTCAAATACGGTTTTGCTTTCACCGAAAGCAACGGCATCTCGTTCAAGGTGGAAATCATGCAAAATGGCTCTGCCGTGAAGACTCTCAACGTCACCAAGTCGGCAAGCGAGTGTGCTAAGCTCACCGCCTACGACTTCTCGGCTGACGTCGACGTTGCCGGCGACTTCCAAATTGTGTTCACCAACCTTTGCCCGTCGAACAATGCTTCGTCGAACAAGGACCGCTACGCCGTTTGGAACGTGAACTGGACCAACAAAAATTGATGACATTCCGTTAAGGGCAAACCATAGCCCAACGCTGAAATAAACACATTCGAGCCACCCGTCGCAATAAGCCGTCGGGTGGCTGTTTGTTAATGGCGTATGTTAATTTTTTGCAAATTGAAGCGGATGTTTTTGGCGCTTTAGTTTTTCGGCAATTGTGTGTGATTCAGATGTATTTCAACACTTATCGCAAAAAATGCACATATTTTTTAATAAACAATAGGTTAAAATGGTTAAAGTCGATGTTTTTTGTTAAAATTCATTCCAAATTTTGTTGTTTTTTCTAAAATTCTTCTTACATTTGCTCCAAATATACTAATCAACGCTTAAAATACAATCTTATCATGAGGAAATTATTACTTTCAATCTTATCGCTTTTTGCATTCGTTTTTGTGGCGAATGCCGCTGAAATTACCATTGACCCAGATGGTGAAGGTGTGACTTGGGCTGCTGAGACCGATGCTACTTATGGAGCAGGTTTTAAATCCACAATCAATGGGTTAAATGTTGCAATCTATAAGTCAACAAGTACAAGTAACCTTGTTACTCCAACTGACCTTATTAAGGTATACAAGAATGCTGTGCTTGTGATTGAAACACAAGATGGCTCAAACATCTCAAACCTTGTTATGACCTGCTCATCTTCAGGTTATTGTAAAGAGATGACTGATGTGGATGATTCAAAGGTCTATGCTGCCAATACGACTAATTTGACTGTAACCTGGACTGGTTCAAAGAACAAAGTAATCCTTAAGGCTACAAACGCACAGGTTCGTATATCTTCTATTGCCGTAACCACTATTGCTGCGGATGGAATTGCTGCTCCAACATTCTCTGTTGCTGCCGGCACTTACTACCAAGCTAAGACTGTTGAAATCACAAAAGCAAACGGTTCGGGCAAGGTTTACTACACTACCAATGGCGACGACCCAACTGCTGAGTCTACCGAATACACTGCTCCTATCGAAATCACTGCTACCACAACCCTCAAGGCTGTTGTTGTTGACGGTGACAAGTCGAGCGATATCACTTCGGCTACTTACACTATCGCAGCTCCGGTTGAAGTTGCCAATATTGACGAATATCTCAAAAAGGACGATAATGCAGTGGTTAAGTTCACAAACCCTGTAACCGCAGTATATCAAAGCGGCGCATATCTTTATGTTAAGGATGACACCGGTGTTGCATTGGTTTACGGCACAGTGGGTCAAACCTATAAAAACGGCGACGTTATCCCTGCAGGTTTCTTTGGTACAAAGAAGTATTATAATGGAATCTATGAATTGGATACTGCTGTAAGCGATGGCTCTTTCAAGGCATCTACCGAAAATAATGGCGCTATTGATGCTGCAGAATCGAAATTGGCTGACATCACTGCTGACAACGTTCACCAATACGTATTCTTCAAGGGCGTAACATACGATGCAACTGATGCAACTAACCCGAAGCTCAAAGATGACGAAGGTGGCGAATTGTTAGTCTACAAACGCTTTGCCGACCTTCCTGTCGATGGTGAATACGATGTTTATGGTTTTATAGCTGTTTACAAAGCAAGCGCTGATGCCAGTGCAGTTGTTCAAATCTATCCAACTGAATTCGTATCGAAGAATGAAGTTGAAAATATTGCTGACTTCAAGGCTTTAGGCGTTGGTGGCATCGCCAAGATTAATTGCCCGCTCACTGTAACCGCTGTCTACAAGACTTCTAAGAACGTAAATTACTATGTTCAAGACGAAGATGGTGATGGCATCGTGATTTATGGCGCTATTGCCGACCTTCCAGAATATGAGAAAACTGACATTATCCCGGCAGGTTTCACCGGAACATATGCTGAATACAACGGTCTTCCTGAAATAATCAACTGCGAGGGTCTTGCTGAAGCTACTGAAACAGGCACTATTGTTGCTACAGCCACAACTATTGAGGAGATTGGAACCGACGCAATTTGCAGGGTTGTTGAGTTGAGTGGCGCTGAAATCCTCGATATCAACGATTCTAACTTCAATATCAAGGACGAATCAGCTACAGCTGCTGCTTACAACAAGTTCGGTCTTGAAAGAATCGAAGCTTACACAGGCTTGAAGATTGTGGGTATTGTTGATGTTCGCAACAATGCTATTCAGATTCTGCCAATTGAAATCGACTATTCAAATGGTACTGCTGAAGAACCTCAAATCAATACCGACGATGATATTGTAATCACAACCGGTGAAGGTCAAATCATCGTTGAGGGTGGTGAGGAAATCCAAGTAGTTACTCCTGACGGTCGTGCAACCACCGTTAAGGGTTCGGGTGACACTCCTGACAGACGTCGTCGCATCATCGAAACTGAAAACGGTATTTACATCGTTGTCGTTGACGGCGAAGTTGTTGAAAAGGTTTACGTTGAATAATATTGCCGATTTTAAGATTGATTATATATATAAAAGGGGGCTGCAACCACATTGCAGCCCCCTTTTTCATCCCCTCACTGTCCCAAACTCTCGCATACGGCGCAGAACCCGCAGAGAGGGGTGCGCGGTGCAGCCTCGTAGGGGCGGAGTTGATGCGATGCTGTAGGATGCTGTGTCATTGTCGAGAAAGACGTGAACCCGGAGGCGCAAGCCCGACAGGACTTAGCCGTGGGCGAGCGTTAGCGTAACCCACGGACCACGACCGCACCACGAATGGCGTACAGGACGCGAATTACCTTTATTGCTGAATCTGCAACCGCTCCACGGTTGGTGCCTATGGTCATCGTCAGCTTTCCCTACGTAGCCGGCTGCGCTTCGCTTGCCGTCAACGCAGGGTTATAGAAGTTGCAACCGCTCGCGCGGTTGTGCGTCATGTGTCGTATAAGTGTAATGATTCGAAAACCAGCTATATTAACCGCGCGAGCGGTTACAACTTGCATAACCCCACATTGGCGCCGCAGGCGACTATGTGGGGACCTAAAAGCCCCCAAAAAATACCACAACCGTGGAGCGGTTGCACATACTGCTCACCCACACCTATC
This sequence comes from Muribaculaceae bacterium, assembly GCA_051871555.1. Taxonomy (GTDB): domain Bacteria; phylum Bacteroidota; class Bacteroidia; order Bacteroidales; family Muribaculaceae; genus SFTJ01. Next base: position 10,729 of record JBJECZ010000081.1, read on the forward strand.
ATGAGGGTGCCGCGAGGGGCATTCCCGGGCGAAATACGGGCGAAATGCTTCGTAGGGAGTGGCTTATGCAAAAAAAATTTCGTTAATTACTTATTTTAGTGTAATTTTGCATTCAGCAATTTGTATTTTAACCAAATAAGGAGGAAATATCTACTATGAGTTTATTCGATGAAATCAGCAGTGCCATCACTGCCGCTATGAAAGCCCGCGACAAAGTGCGCCTCGATGCGCTGCGCGCTGTGAAGAAAGATTTTATTGAGGCAAAGACTGCGCCGGGCGCTAACGGCGAACTGGCTGATGATGCTGCGCTGAAGATTATTGCCAAACTCGTTAAGCAACGCAAGGACACTGCCGTGATTTATGAGGAGAACGGACGCCCTGAACTGGCTGCCAACGAGCTTGCCGAGGCTGCAATCATCGAGGAGTATCTGCCCAAGCAACTCAGCGACGAGGAGCTTGCTGAGGCTCTCAAGGCAATCATTGCTCAGGTTGGTGCCACTTCGGCTCGCGACATGGGTAAGGTGATGGGTGTTGCCACCAAGGCGCTTGCCGGCAAGGCTGAGGGCCGTGCCATCAGCGCAAAGGTGAAAGAACTGCTTGCCTGAGTGCTGCTGTGAGATTTTGATTTGCAAATAACAATAATATCAGTAATAATATACAATGCTTACTCTACAAGTAATTAATGCCGACCCCGAAGGTGTGATAGCCAAGTTGGCAAAAAAACATTTCGATGCGCGTGAGCCTATCAGCCGCGTTGTGGAGCTCGACAAGGAGCGTCGTGCAGCACAAACTGCTCGCGACGGTCAGGCTGCCCAGCTCAACAAACTTGCTGCCCAAATTGGTGCGCTGATGAAGCAGGGCAAGAAGGATGAAGCTGAAGCCACAAAGGCTCAGGTGGCAGAAATCAAGGAAAATAATCGCCTAATCGACGAACAGCTGAAAGCTGCCGAGGACGAAATACGCAATATCCTGCTCACCATACCAAACATGCCATACGACTTGGTGCCTGAGGGAGCTGCTGCCGGCGATAACTTGGTGGTGAAGAGCAACCTTAGCGACGAGGTGGCTACGGTGGCTGAATGGAAGCACGATGCCGTTAACGACGAGGCTAAGGTGCCTCACTGGGAGCTTGCCAAGAAGTATAACTTGATTGATTTCGACCTTGGTGTGAAAATCACCGGCGCCGGTTTCCCGGTTTACATCGGCAAGGGTGCCCGCATGCAGCGTGCCCTCATCCAGTTCTTCCTCGATGAGGCAAATGCCGCCGGCTACACCGAAATCATGCCGCCTACGGTGGTGAACGAGGCTTCGGGCTACGGCACCGGTCAGCTGCCCGACAAGGAAGGTCAGATGTATCACTGCGGACTCGATAACCTATATCTCATCCCAACTGCCGAAGTGCCTGTAACCAACATCTATCGCGATGTGATTCTCGACGAGAAGCAACTGCCTATCAAGAACTGTGCTTACACCGAGTGCTTCCGTCGCGAAGCCGGCAGCTACGGCAAGGATGTGCGTGGCTTGAACCGTCTGCACGAGTTCTCGAAGATTGAAATTGTGCGCATCGACACTCCCGAACATAGCGACCAAAGCCACAAGGAGATGCTTGAGCACGTGGAAGGGCTGCTCAAGAAGCTTGAATTGCCTTATCGCGTGCTGCGTCTGTGCGGCGGCGACATGAGCTTCACTGCTGCCATCTGCTACGACTTTGAGGTGTACAGCGAGGCGCAACACCGCTGGCTCGAAGTCAGCTCGGTGTCGAACTTCGACACTTATCAAGCCAACCGCCTGAAGTGCCGCTATCGTGGCGCCGACAAGAAGACTCGCCTTTGCCACACGCTCAATGGCTCGGCACTGGCGCTGCCTCGCATCTTGGCTGCGTTGCTCGAAAACAACCAGACACCCGAAGGCATTCGTGTGCCTAAGTGCTTGCAGAAGTATACCGGCTTCGATATCATCGATTGATTTCTTCCGTAGCCGGGAAGACGACATAATGGCGAGGAGTTGTGCAAAACCAGCGCAACTCCTCGTTTTCTTTTTTCCCTGGCGAAGCGTTGTGTGGCAAATGGTGGAAAGTCCTTTGGAGCGCGATTAAAGAGTGGCTATATGCTTGCTGAATGTGTGGCGGAACCACAACCCGGCGGTGAGCAGCGAGATGGTGTGTGCCAGATATATGCCGCTGATGTCCAGTCCGATGGGGAAGCATAGCGCATACATCACCGGAATGCCCACAACGATATACGACACAAAGGCGATGCCCATTATGGGCTTGACGTGGGCAATGCCGCGCAAACTGTTGGCAAAGGCTATTTGTGTGGCGTCGCCAAACTGATAGAGTATCAGCAGCCCGATTTGCGAGCTGACGAGTGCCACCACGGCAGCATCGTTGGTGAATAGCCCTGCAAGAAACTCGCCGCCAAAATAAAACGCCATACTTGCCACCACGGCACTCGCCAGAGTAATCATATATCCTGCATGAGCCACTTGGCGGATGCGCAGCGTGTCGCTAACGCCAAGGTAGTTGGCAATTTTGATTGAGGCTGCGGCTCCAAGGCTGTAGTAGACCATAAATCCCAATTGTCCGATGGTGGTGAGCACTTGCACGGCGGCAAGTGTATTGGTGCCAAGCCAGCCGGCAAACACCGACGCTGCGGTGAAAATGCCGGTTTCCATGCCTATCTGCAACGATATGGGCAGCGAGGTGACGACGATGGTGCGCACATTGGCGCTGCTCAGAGGCGCGTGCAGCAGGTTGGCGCGATAGCAGCGATAGCGCGTGTGGCACAGCAAATAAGCCACGTAGGCAATCAGCATAGCCACGCGCGAGGCGAGGGTGGCAATTCCGGCGCCGGTAAGCCCAAGCTCGGGAAATCCGAGATGCCCATATATGAGCACATAGTTCAAGGCTATATTCAAAGCGTTGCCGCAAACCAAAATGTACATCGACACTTTGGTGTCGTTGATGGCATCGGTGAATTGGCGCAAAGCGTTCACTACAGCCAGCGGCAGCAGCGACATGAGTAGCAGCATAAAATAAGGGCGAATCACCGGCAGCAGGTGCTCGGGCAACCCGAGGCGGTGAAGCCACACATACACAGCCACGAGTGGCACGCACCACAGCGCAACGTATGCCAGGTTGGCAACCACGCCTGCGCGCACCGTAGCGGCAAGGCGATTGGTGCTGCCGCTCGAAAACAAGGCTCCCACGAGCGGAGTTAGTCCGTAGGAAAACCCTATGCTTAGCATCAGCGCAAACGCAATCACGCTGTTGGCAAACGATGCCGACGCCAGCGCGTCGGTGCTGTAGTTGCCCACCATGATTGTGTCGGCGTAGCCAGTGACGATGATGCCCAGCTGCCCAAGCAGCAATGGAATGCCAAGCCGTATGATTGTGGCATAGTGATGCCTATATGTTGCCCAATAGTTTGTCAGTGACATTGAGTGGTGTTTTGGAAGAATGATTAACTTGATGGTTATTACATCGGGTCGACATCATAGTAGATTATGCAACCCTTGGCACGCGAGTCGCGAGCCACAAAGTCGGCATATATTTTGCGCAAAAATTCTTTCACCTTCGACATTGATGCTGCCACCTCGATTTTCAGCACAATCTGTTTGATGAACAGTTGCTGCACGCGTGCCACCATTGGCGCTTCGGGTCCGAGGATGCGTGTGCCGAACACCTGCCGCAGCATCTGGCTGAACATTGCCGACATCTCGGTGAGCACATCTTCGTTGCGATGCTTCATGTAGATGTTCACTATGCGCGTGAAAGGCGGGTAGGCGTAGCGCTGACGCTCGGCAATCTCGAGGTTATAGAAGCCGAGGTAGTCGTGCTGCTGCACAAGCTTCACCACGGGGTGCTCGGGGTCGCTGGTTTGCATCACCACCAGCCCCTGCGCATGCTTTCGTCCGGCACGGCCCGCCACCTGCTCCATCATGTTGAAGGCGCGCTCGTGGCTGCGGAAGTCGGGGAACGAAATCATGGTGTCGGCATTGAGTATGCCCACAATGCTCACGCCGTCGAAGTCGAGGCCCTTGGTCACCATCTGCGTGCCCACAAGAATGTTCGACTTGTGTTCGGAAAACTCGTTGATTATGCGCTCGTAGCTTGTCTTGCTTCGAGTGGTGTCGAGGTCCATTCGGGCAATTTTGCCTTCGGGAAACACCTTTTCAATGTCATCCTCAATGCGTTCGGTGCCATAACCCACCACCTCGATGGCAGGCTGTTCGCACACAGGGCAAATCGATGGCAGGGTGAGCGTGTAGCCGCAATAGTGGCAAGTGAGAGCCGACAGGCGCTTGTGATAGGTGAGGGTGACGTCGCAGTTGGTGCATTTTGGCGTCCATGCACATTCGCGGCAGCGCACCATGGGCGAATAGCCGCGTCGGTTTTGAAACAAGATGAGTTGTTCGCCACGGTCGAGAGCCTGGCGGCATTTGCTCACCAGTTCTTGCGAGAACAAGCCGTTCATTTCGTGCTTCTTGCGAGCCACTTTGGTGTCGATTACGTGCACCCGCGGCAGCTCGATGCCCTCATATCGCGTGAGCAGCGACACCAGCCCGAATCGGCCGTTCAGCGCCTTGTAGTAGGTGTCGATGGCAGGCGTAGCTGAGCCGAACAGCGTCTTGGCGCCGTGCATCGAAGCCAGCACGGTGGCTATGTCGCGGCCGTTGTAGCGGGGCGCGGGGTCTTGCTGCTTATAGCTGCTGTCGTGCTCCTCGTCGACAATCACCAGTCCGAGGTTGGAGAACGGCAGGAACACCGCCGAGCGCACTCCAATCACCACCATAGGCTCGTTGCTGTCGAGCAGCCGCCGCCAGATGTCAACGCGCTCGTTGTCGCTGAAGCGGCTGTGATAGATGAGCAGCTGCTCGCCGAACACCTTTTGCAGTCGCTGTGTGAGCTGCGTGGTGAGGGCTATTTCAGGCACAAGATACAATGCCTGTTTGCCTTTGGCGAGAGCATCTTGAATGAGATGGATGTATATCGAAGTCTTGCCGCTGGAAGTTACGCCGTGCAGCAAGGTGATGTTGTGCGAAGTGAACGAATGGTGAATCTCGGTGTAGGCGCGCTGTTGCTCGTCGGTGAGTACCGGTGCGTCGGCATGGCATTTGCCCACCATGTCGAAGCGGTTGACGGGCTTCTTGTAGAGGGTGAACACGCCCTTGTCGATGGCGGCACGCAGCACAGGCTGAGTAACGCCGGCGCGTTTGAGCAGCGCATCTTTGGTCACCTCGGCAGGCTGCGGGCGTTGCAGCCAGTGCGAAAGGTCGAGAAACGCCAGCAGCAAGGTTTCCTGTTTCTTGGCGCGTGCCACCTTGTCGAACAGCGTGTGCAACGCAGCCTCGTCGCCATGTTCGATGGCGAGAGTCACACAGGTTTCGGTTTTAGGCCGATAGTTGTCAACCACGCGTTCGGCAATGTGAATGGCTTCGCGCTCGAGCATGCGGCTCACAATCGACACTACGTTCTTGAACCCGGTTGAGCGACTGATTTCGTCGAGCTGCACGCGTCCGCGCTGGGCGGCGAAGTCCATAATCACGCGTTCGCGGTCGTTCAGACGGTCGTCTTCGGTTTCCTCGTATTCGGGATTGATGCTGATGAAAGTCTCGCTCTCCACTTTCAGTCCCGAAGGCACCGCCGCCTTATACACCTCGCCGATGGTGCACAGATAGTATTCGGCAATCCATTGCCATAGGTCGAGTTGCGGATGGCGAATGATGGGCTTGTCGTCGAGCATGGCGAGAATTTCCTTCACGTCGTAGCCTTCGGGCTTGGTGAAGTGCAGCGCCACCACAATGGCTGTATAGGTTTTCTTTCTGCCAAACTGCACAAGCACACGACATCCGGTGCGCAGGCTCGATTGCATGGCTTGCGGCACGCTGTAGGTGAATGTGCCTTGCAGTGCAAGCGGCACAATCACGTTGGCATACATTTGTTTCGGTTCCGGCATGTGAAAAATCTGCAGAAAGGTTGGAAAATGCGTTGTGAGGCTATCACACCAGCGCAGTGAAGCGTGCAGGGATGGGCGTTTCAAAGTCCATCACCTTGCGAGTGATGGGGTGCACAAAGCGCAGCGAGCGGGCGTGCAGCGCCAAGCGTCCGATGGGGCTATGGCTGGCGCCGTATTTGCGGTCGCCCACGATGGGGTGTCCGAGGTCTTTCATGTGCACGCGTATCTGGTTCTTGCGACCGGTGTCGAGTTCCAGCTCCATGAGCGTGTGCCCGCGGCGGCGAGCCAACACCTTGTAGCGAGTCACCGCCAGCTGACCCTTTTCGGGGTCGTCGACCGAGTAAACCTCAAACTTCGAGTTTTCGGCAAGATAGCTGCGCACCACACCCTCGGCGGCGCCTTCAATCTCGCCCTCGAGCACTGCCACATATTTGCGGTTGAGCACCATGTTGTTCCAGTTATGCTGCAAGTTGTCCTTGGCGATGCGGCTTTTGGCAATCAGCATCAAGCCCGAGGTGTCGCGGTCGAGCCGGTGAACAATAAACACCTGCGCTTTGGGGTTGTGAGTCTTCACATATTTGCGCATCTCGCTGTATACGGTGCCCTCCTTCACGCTGTCGGTGCCCATCGATAGCACGCCGTAACCCTTGTTTACAATCAGCAGGTGGTCGTCCTCATACACCAGCTGAATGCGCGGGTGCTTAAACACGGCAAAGGCGCGGTCGAAGTTGATTGATATTTCGTCGCCGGCGTTCACCGGTTGATTGAATTGCGATGATGGCATGCCGTTGATGGCAAATTGGTTGTGCTTGAGCATCGATTTCACCTTCGATGGCGTGTGGTCGGAAAGAATTTTGCTAACTGCCGAAAGCAGCGTGTCGGCTTCGTTCACCACATAGGTGCGTATGTTATCGGGTCGACGAAAGCGGTGTTCGTCATTGTTTGCTGATTGTCGCATATCGAGTGTTTGGTGTGTTATAATAATATGTGCAAAGTTACTGATTTTATTTGGCATTTTCACGACGGCAAACTCCATAAAAATGCCGACAGCATTTGTAGTCACTACAAATGCTGTCGGTTTAGATAAAACTTAAATAAATAAGCCAAACTAAAAACTCATAAAATTAATGTATTACTGATTTAAGGCTGTTGTGAAATGTGGATGTAAAGGTAATGCAATTTTTTGGATTTTCAGCAAAAAAAATGAGAATTATGGCAAAAAAAAATGATTTCGAAACGAAATTGTCATTTTTCGGAGCGCGAAAAACTTGTTTTTTGCAAAAATAAAGAGGCAACAGGTGTTTTTGAGCGTCGCGAACCGACTATATCGAAAATTCTTCGTAAATTTGTAAGTTTTTAAGCAGAAGCCTTTGGCTGCTGTGGTTCAAGAAAATAAACAAAACATAATATATATTTATGAACGTATCATATAAATGGTTGAAACGCTATCTCGACTTCGAGCTTACACCCGAGGAGGTGTCGGCGGCACTCACATCGCTGGGTCTCGAAACCGACTGCGTAGAAAAAGTTGAAACTATCAAGGGCGGACTGCAGGGTCTTGTGGTTGGCGAGGTGCTCACTTGCGTTGAACACCCCGACAGCGACCACCTGCACATCACCACTGTTGACCTTGGCGACGGCGAACCCACCCAAATTGTGTGTGGCGCTCCTAACGTGGCTGCCGGGCAGAAGGTGATTGTTGCCACAGTTGGCACTAAGCTCTACGATGGCGACAAGGAATTTGCTATCAAGAAGTCGAAAATTCGTGGCGTTGAGTCGCGTGGCATGATTTGCGCCGAGGACGAAATTGGCGTAGGCACCGACCATAGCGGCATCATTGTGCTGCCTGCCGACGTGGCTGTTGGCACCCCGGCTCGCGACTACTACGGCATCGACGACGATTATGTGATTGAGGTTGACCTCACGCCTAACCGCATCGACGGCGCTTCGCACTATGGCGTGGCTCGCGACTTGGCTGCTTGGCTCAAGCAAAACGGCAAGCCGTTTAAGCTCACCAAGCCTTCGGCTGAAGGCTTTGCCATCGACCGCACTGACGGCGCTGTGCAGGTGAGCGTTGAAAATGCCGAGGCTTGCCCGCGCTATTGCGGCTTGACAATCCGCGGCGTGAAGGTGGGCGAAAGCCCAAAGTGGCTCAAGGACCTGTTGACTACCATCGGTCAGCGCCCAATCAACAACATTGTAGATGTCACAAACTTTATATTGCTCGGGCTCAATCAGCCGCTCCATTGCTTCGACCTCGCTAAGGTGAAGGGCGAAAAGGTGGTTGTGAAAACTTGCCCCGAGGGCACCAAGTTTGTCACCCTCGACGGCGTTGAGCGCACGCTCACCGAACGCGACTTGATGATTTGCAACGCCGAGGAGCCTATGTGCATCGGCGGCGTGTTTGGCGGCCTCGACAGCGGCGTTACCGAGTCGACCACCGACATCTTCCTCGAATCGGCTTACTTCCACCCAACGTGGATTCGCAAGTCGGCTCGCCGTTTCGGCTTGAACACCGACGCTTCGTTCCGCTTTGAGCGCGGCATCGACCCAAATGCCACCGTCGACAACCTCAAGGTGGCTGCCATGCTCATCAAGGAAGTGGCTGGCGGCGAAATCTGCGGCGACGTGGTTGACATCAAGAGCCAGGAATTCCCTGCATTCCCGGTTGAACTGCGCTACGACTATGTCGACGGTTTGATTGGCAAAAGCATTGGCAAGGACACCATCAAGAGCATTCTCGAAAGCCTCGAAATGAAGATTGTTGGCGAAACCGACGAAGCGCTCAACATAGTTGTGCCTACATATCGTGTTGATGTGCAACGCCCGTGCGATGTGGTTGAGGATATCCTTCGCGTGTATGGCTACAACAACGTGGAATTCACCGACGCCGTGCGCAGCAACCTCTCGTCGAAGTCGGCTACCGATTTCAAGAACGACATGCAGGAGCTCATTTCGCAGCAACTCACTGCCATGGGCTTCAACGAAATATTGAACAACTCGCTCACATCGGTGCAATATTATGCCGAGGGCGAAACTTATCCCGAAGCAGGCGCTGTGAAGCTGATGAACCCGCTCAGCAGCGACCTTATGCTCATGCGTCAAACACTGCTCTATGGCGGACTTGAAAGCATTGCTCACAATGTGAACCGCCGCAGCAGCAACCTCAAGATGTATGAATTCGGCAACTGCTATCACTACGATGCTGCTGCCGATGCCAGCGAGCGAGTGCTTGCCAAGTTCAGCGAAAACACCGAACTGGGTATCTGGCTCACCGGCAAGACTCACGACGGCAACTGGGCAGAGACTTCGCGCGACGTGACCGTGTTCGACCTCAAGAAAATTGTTGAGGACATCTTTGCCCGCCTCGGCATTCTCGACAAGGAGCTTGTGGCTACGCAATTCACCAGCGACATCTATGCTCCGGCATTGAAATACGAAAACCGCGGCGGCAAACTCATTGCCGAGATGGGCGTGGTGGCTGCCAAGCAGCTCAAAAAGCTCGACATCCATCAGCCGGTGTTCTTTGCTCACATCAATTGGGATGCCCTGATGAAGATGTGTGCCAAAAAGAAGGTGACTTTTGCCGACCTGCCTAAAACACAACCGGTTAAGCGCGACTTGGCGCTGCTGCTCGACAAGGCTGTGACCTTCGACGATGTTAAGCGCGTGGTCACCCAGTCGGAAAAACGCCTGCTGCGTGGCGTCACTCTCTTCGACGTCTACGAGGGCAAGAATCTCGAAGCTGGCAAGAAGTCGTATGCCATCAGCATCACTCTGCAAGACGACCAAAACACCTTGCAGGATAAGCAAATCGATGCTGTGATGAACAAGGTGATTGCTAACCTCGAAAAACAACTCGGCGCTAAACTGCGCTGACCCTCATAGCGTGTTTTGCCTGACCTTTGTGCGTCAGGCAAAATGCTTTTAACCAGCAAACGATAAAAAACAAAAAGAATAATCACAATATAACATTTCAATTTTTATGGGAAGAGCGTTTGAATATCGCAAAGCAAGAAAACTGAAACGATGGGGCAACATGTCTCGCACATTCACCAAAATCGGTAAGGAAATCACTATCGCCGTTAAGGCTGGCGGTCCTGACCCTCAAGCTAACTCGCGTCTGCGTGCCCTCATGGCTAACGCCAAGGCTGCCAATATGCCTAAGGACACCGTAGACCGCGCTATCAAAAAAGCCACCGATAAAGACGCAAGCGACTACAAGGAAATCGTTTACGAAGGATACGGCCCCTTTGGCATCGCTATCGTTGTGGAAACTGCCACCGACAACAACACTCGCACCGTTGCCAACGTGCGCAGCTATTTCAACAAGTTTGGCGGTAACCTCGGCACTTCGGGCAGCCTTTCGTTTATGTTCGAACACAAATGCGTGTTCCACATCAAGCCTAAGGACGGCATTTCGCTCGAAGACCTCGAACTCGAACTCATCGACTACGGCGTTGACGAACTCGACCAAGACGAAGATGATATCGTAATCTACGGCGCTTTCGAGGAGAACTCAAACATTCAAAAGTATCTCGAAGACAATGGCTTCGAAATCACCAGCAGCGAATTTGTGAGAATTCCTAACGACACCAAGGAAGTGACTGCCGAACAGCGCGAAACTCTCGAAAAACTCCTCGAAAAGTTTGAGGACGACGACGACGTGCAGAATGTGTTCCACAACATGAAGGAGGACGACTCGGAGGAATAATCCTGCCGAACGCCTTGCTCGCGTGAGGCACATATATAACTATAAAGCGGTGTGTAGCAATCTTCAATGCTACACACCGCTTTATTTGTTGGAAATCAGGTGATTGCGAATGGAATTAGTGTGCCGAATAGTAGCTGCTGCATTCCTTTTCGCGAGATATGATAATCTGGCGGAATCGAGCGATGTCGTCGGCGCTCATGAGCGCCTTGTCGCGCCATTGCTGCGAGCCATATACGCCGGCTGTGGTGTAATCCCAAGGCTCATAGCCGATTTTCTTGGCGGCTTTGGTGTTCTTGAAGCGGAAGTCGGCATTCGAAGCGTCGCGGAAGAGCGGGTCGGCAAGCACCGAGTGCTTTTCGTGAGCTTTGCTCCACTCGGCAAAGGTCTTTTCGAGGAATTTCGGGTCTTTTGTGCGAAGGTCCCAATAGATGTTGTGGTGATAGTCAATCTTTGCCTTGTCCCAGGCGCCGCTCATAATCTTGCCGCAGTCGGCAAGCACAATGTTGTTGCTGAAAGTGAACGAGCGGTGGGCCTCCACGCGAGTGAATTGCAGTGTTTGATATTGGCCGAAAGCCAAGATGTTGTTGCTGATGATGTTGTCCTTTCCGTAGTGCTGGTGGAATGCGCCGCTCTTGCAGGCATACACCACGTTGTGGTCCATGCTCACGCCGGTGCTGCCCTCGTCGGTGTAGAGTCCCCAGCCACCGTAGTCGTAGCTGTATACGTCGTGAATGTGGTTGTGGTGCACGCGAGTGCCCGGCGATATGCCAAGGGTGTAGACGGCGCCCATATCAGACAGCTCGCCCCAGCCAACGTGGTGAATGTGATTGTAAGCTACCTCGTTGTGGTGGGCATAGCTTGGCGTGTAGCCCCAAATCCAGCCTACCGACATGCCCGAATAGCGCAGGTTTGAAATCTCGTTATGCAGCAGTTTGTTGTACGACGAATGGAAGATGGCGATGCCCACGCCGCAAGGCAGCACCATGCCGGTGCGCTGAATGATGTTGTTTTCGATGAGCACTCGGCGGGTCACCAAGGTGGAATCGTCGGGCACATAGATGTCGCCAATCTTCACGCCGCCCGAGCCGAGGTCGCTCATGAGTGTGTGCTTCACGCTGCAGTCGTTGCAAGCTATGCGGAACCAAAAGCCGTAGTTGCCTGTGTGCATCACTTGGCAATTGATGAAGTTGATGTTTTCGGCAAAATCGAGGTGCACGGTGGCAGGATTGCTTGCCGCAGCCTGTTCGGGTTCGTTGCCCCACTTTGGCATCACATAAGCCGAGTGTTGGAAACTGATGTTGCTGAATGTTATGTTTTTCACCTTGGCTCCCTGTGAACCTTCGATGCTGAGCAGAGTGCCAACGGCAGGAGCCAGCACTTGTGCGTGTGTCATGTCCTCGCCATGGCGTGGCATATAGTAGAGCACGGCATTGGCAGCGTCGAGCCACCATTCGCCCGGCATTGTGATGGCTTCCTTGTAGTTTTCGAGCACGAAACGGCTGCCTCGGGTGATTTGGTTCCAAGGCTTCATGCCCGGACCGTTGAGGAAAATAAAGCCCGAGTCAGGCACAATCTCGTTGAGATAGCGGCGCGTGTTGTCCCACTTGTGATAGAACATAGCCATCACGTTCTGACGTTGCTCGAAAGGCAGCGAAGCTATTGTTGCCAAGGTTTCTTTGTCCACATTGATTTGTTGGGTGGCATATTGCGGAGCGCGACCGTTGCCGTTGTAGTGCACCGTCTCTTTAGAGCCTTTAACCATATACCACTCTTTGTCGGGCGTGCGGGCGCGTATGGCACGCTCGCCGTTCACATAAAGTTGCTCGAAGGTGAATCCATATTGCTTTGTGGCAGGCACCTTAGCCATCCACAGTCCGTCGTTGCCGCGCTGCCAGTTACCTATTGCGATGGCGCCGCTCATCACCGCCGGCTCGTTGCCCGAACAGCGCACCACCAGCGGCGTCTTGGGGTTTTGGGTCACAGAAATGGTTTGGTGCACTGTGTAAATGCCCGGCTGAACATCTACGGTCACCGTGTCGGTGCCGCCGATTGCCGATGCGCGGTCGATGGCTTTTTGCAGCGAATAGTAGGGCTTTGCCGCCGAGCCGTCGGCTACGGCGTCGTTGCCGGTGGTCGACACATAAATGGTGTGCCCGGCATTTGCTGCCATGCACGTGCAAGCAATCATAGCGATTGCAAATAGCGATTTCTTCATGTTTCTTTGATGAGTTTTTTAGTTAATAATTATTTGGTTACATTTCATGTAGTGTTGTGGCAGAGGGGGTAGGGGTGTTTGGCACGCATAGCTTGCCGCCAACCACGCAATTATGGCTTGGCAATGATTAGCTCGATGCCGAGTTCCTCGATGCGAGCCACTGCCGACTGCGGGATGCCGGCGTCGGTGATGATGATGTCGATGTCGTCGAGGTTGGCAATTTTGCTGAAACCACGTCGCCCGAACTTGCTGGAGTCGGCAAGCACGATGGTTTTTTGCGAGGTGTGCATCATTGCTTGGTTCAGTTCAGCCTCGCGCATATCGGTGGTGGTGATGCCAAAATCGAAGTCGATGCCGTCGACGCCCAGAAACAGCTTGCTGCAAGCCACGTCGTCGAGATAGCGCTCGGCACGGCGGCCCACCACGCTCTGGCTGCTGTGGCGCAGCATGCCGCCCAGCTGAATGATGTCGATGTTCTCCTCTTGCGACACGAGGTTCGACACCACAATCGACGCCGTGATGAGCGTGAGCCGGTGCACCGGCTTTATGGCGCGCGCCAAGGCGTGCACGGTGGTTCCTGAAGCAAGTATGATGGTGTCGTCGCGCTCGATGAGCTGCGCCGCTTCGCGACCGATGTTGCGTTTTTCGGCAGTGTAGAGTTTCTCTTTGTCGTTTACGTTTCGGTTGGTGGCGTAAGGGTTAATCAAAATTGCCTTGCCATGGCTGCGATACAGCTTATTCGCCTTCTCGAGTTCAGTAAGGTCCTTTCGTATGGTAACAAGCGAAACGTTGAGCAGGCTTGCCAAATCGGTAACCTGCACGCTCTCGAATTGCATTAGTCGTTCAAGGATGGCAGCATGACGCTCTTCCTTGGTCATCAGTTTATGCTCAGTCATATTTATGTTGATTTTTCCGTGATGGACTGTGTAAATGCAAATATAATGCAAATTTCTGGCATAGTATGATGTGAAAACAAAAAAGTTTTGAAATAGAATTGAAACATTCTATATATATAAATAATGTATAGTAAAAAAATTTCAAAAAAAAGAGCAAAATATTTGGAACGAAAGAATATGTTTCATAAATTTGTTACGAAAAGAAACATTTGATGTTTGTAAAAGAAATAGAATTGAACCTAAAACTGCGTTAGCAAAAACAAATAAACCAGAATCTAAACAATGGCGAAAAACGAAAAGAAACAATACGATGTGATTGTGATTGGAGGCGGCATCACCGGCGCCGGCACTGCACGCGATTGTGCCATGCGAGGCTTGTCGACTCTGTTGGTGGAGCGCTACGACCTCACCACCGGCGCAACGGGACGCAATCACGGGTTGCTGCATAGCGGTGCACGTTATGCCGTGACCGACAGCGAGAGTGCTGAGGAGTGCATTCGCGAAAATATGACGTTGCGCAAGATTGCCCGCCATTGTGTGGAGGAAACCGACGGCTTGTTCATCACTCTGCCCGAGGACGACCTCAACTATCAAGCCGCATTCATCGAGGCGTGTCAGCGTGCCGGCATCAATGCTCAAGCCATCGACCCCAAAGAGGCCCTGCGCCTCGAACCGGCTGCCAATAAAGACCTTATTGGCGCAGTGAAGGTGCCCGATGGCGCTGTCGACCCATTCCGCTTGACCATGGCTAACGTATTCGATGCACGCCTACATGGCGCCGACGTGCTCACCTATCACGAGGTGACCGGCATGATTAAGGACGGCGACCGCGTTGTGGGCGTGGAAATGTATTGCCACAGCACCAAAGAAAAGAAATATGCCCATGCCGCTATAGTGATTAACGCTGCCGGCATTTGGGGACAAAAAATAGCTCAGCTTGCCGGAACAAACATCGGCATGTTCCCTGCTAAGGGGGCGTTGCTGGTATACGGACACCGCGTGAACAACGTGGTGATTAACCGCTGCCGCAAGCCTGCCAATGCCGACATTCTTGTGCCGGGCGACACCATCTGCGTGATTGGCACAACAAGCGACCGCGTGCCCATCGACACTGTCGACGACATGCGCGTGACGCCTCAGGAGGTGGAGGTGCTGATGCGCGAAGGCGAAAAACTGGCGCCAAGCCTTGCCACCACTCGCATATTGCGGGCTTACGCCGGCGTGCGTCCGCTGGTGGCTGCCGATAACGACCCTTCGGGACGAAACATCAGCCGCGGAATTGTGTGCCTCGACCATGAGGTGCGCGACGGTATACCCGGGTTTATAACCATCACCGGCGGAAAACTAATGACTTATCGCCTCATGGCTGAATGGGCAACCGACCTTGCTTGCAAAAAACTGCAACGCTCAGTGGCTTGCACCACTGCCACCACGCCGCTTGCCGGTTCGGAGGCGAAATCGGGCAATGATTCAAAGGCTAAAGTCTACGACATGAGCAAACCGGTGGCAGCACGGGCTTCTGAAGGCCGCCACGGCACGCTCAGCGCTAAGGTTGACAGTGACGACATCTACAATAATGCTTTGGTGTGTGAATGCGAACAGGTCACGGTGGGCGAAGTGAACTATGCTATCGGCAACCTGAATGTGCACAATATGCTCAACCTGCGCCGCCGCACGCGCGTGGCTATGGGCACCTGTCAGGGAGAGTTGTGTATGTGTCGCGCTGCCGGACTGCTTGCCAAAGCCAATGGCTGCGCCGAAAAGGCTCAAACCGACCTGGTGGAATTTGTCAACGAGCGTTGGCACGGCATGTACCCTGTGGGCTGGGGCGATACTCTCAGCGAAGGGCAATTGACCTCGATGATTTACCAAGGCATCTGCGGACTCGATGTCTATAACACAAACGCACAGGAGGGCTAATGATATGAAATTCGATACAATAATCATAGGAGGCGGATTGAGCGGCTTGACTGCCGGAATCACATTGGCTGAGCACGGGCAAAAGTGCCTGATGGTGTCGGCGGGGCAAAGTGCGCTGCACTTTTTTGCCGGTTCGTTTGAATTGCTTGGCATCGCCGATAATCCTATTGCTGCCATCGCTAGTTTGCCGGCAGCTCATCCTTATGCCAAAATCGGCGCCGATAAGGTGGCTCAAATGGCTGAACTGGTGAAGCCGATGTTTGCCGCCATGAATGTCGACCTCGTGGGCGAAACGGCGTGCAATCATCGCCGCGTCACTCCGGTGGGTTTGCTCAAACCGGCTTGGCTCACGCTGAGCGAGATGGCAACAGCCGCCGGTGATGGCACGTTGCCTTGGAAGAATGTAACAATAGTCAACATAAAAGGTTTTCTTGATTTCAATGCCGGGTTTGTGGCTGCCAACCTTGCAAAGCAGGGCGTTAAAGCCGAAATAGTTGAGGTGACCACGCCACAACTTGCCGCTTTGCGTCGCAACCCCAGCGAGATGCGCGCCACCAACATTGCCAAGGCTCTCGTGGGCGAAGCTCTTGCCGCTTTTGCCGCCGAGGTGAACAAGGCGATCGACGGCGCCACAGAGGCAGTGCTGCTGCCTGCCGTATTAGGCATCAATGGCGCCGAGGCTTGCAGCGAATTGCTGAAGGCATTGAACAAACCGGCGAAGCTGATTGCCACATTGCCGCCTTCGGTGGCTGGCATTCGCTTGCAGCGTGCTATGCAACAGCGTTTTCAGCGCTTAGGCGGAACCATTTTGCAAGGCGATGCAGTGGTGAAGGGCAATTTCGTGGGCAATCGTTTGGCTGGTGTTTTCACTGCCAACCATGGCAACCGCGAATTTGTTGCCGACAACTTTATTCTTGCCACCGGCAATTTTGTCACTCACGGCTTGGCTTCGACTCGCGACGGCATGTTTGAGCCGGCGCTGGGTGTCGACGTCGACGGCATAGCCGACCGCCATCAGTGGACTGCCCCCGACATATTCAGCCATCAGCCGTTCATGAGTTTCGGCGTTGCTGCCGATGCCCAGCTGCGTGTCTCGAAAGAGGGCAAGACGGTGGAGAACCTTTATGCAACAGGAAACGTATTGAGCGGAATAGATGCGGTGAAGAACGGATGCCAGACAGGCGTATCGCTCATCACCGGATTGTGTGCCGCACATGAAATAATCAAATAATCCGGAATATTATGGCATTGCAACAAAACATCAGCGAAAACAATTTCGAACAATGCTTGAAGTGTTCGATATGCACGGTCTATTGTCCGGTGCTTGCCGTAAATCCTGATTATCCGGGACCAAAGCAAGCCGGTCCTGACGGCGAGCGCTATCGCCTGAAGGATGCTCAGTTCTACGACGAAGCCCTGAAATACTGCCTCAACTGCAAGCGCTGCGAGGTGGCATGCCCGTCGGGTGTGAAGATTGGCGACATCATTCAGCTGGCGCGCATAAAATACAGCAAAAAGGGTCCTGGGCTGCGTGAAATTTTGCTTGCCAACACCGACATTATGGGCAGCCTTGCCACACGCATGGCGCCCGTGGTGAATGCTTCGCTGAAGCTTTACCCGGTGAAGGCTGCAATGGATGCCGTGCTCGGCATCTCGGCGCACGCCACATTCCCAAAATACTCGAGCCAGCGCTTCGAAACATGGTATCGCAAAAACGCTGCTGCCGTGCAGAGCCAGTTTGCCCATCAGGTGAGCTACTTCCACGGCTGTTATGCCAACTATAACTATCCTAAGCTCGCCAAGGACTTAGTGAAGATAATGAATGCCATTGGCTACGGCGTGCAACTGCTTGAGCGCGAAAAGTGCTGCGGCGTGGCGCTGATTGCCAACAGCCAGTCGGCGCAAGCCCGCAAGCAGGGCGAGGTGAACATTGCCAGCATACGCAAAGCCAAGGAGCAGGGTAGGGTGACGCTCACCACCAGCAGCACATGCACATTCACCATGCGCGACGAATATGAGCATCTGCTCGGCATCGACAACCACGACGTGAAGGACAGCATCGTGCTTGCCACAAAATTCATTTTCGACCTTGTTGACAGCGGCGAAGTGAAGCTGGCATTCCGCAGCGATTATCGTGCCCGCATTGCCTATCACACCCCGTGCCACATGGAAAAACTGGGTTGGTCAATCTATTCCACATCGTTGCTGCGCATGATTCCCGGCGTCGACTTCGTGATGCTCGACAGCCAGTGCTGCGGCATTGGCGGCACCTACGGCTTCAAGAAGGAAAACCACAACTTCTCGAAGATGATTGGTGCACCCGTGTTCCGCCAAATTGAGCAGGAAAAGGTCGACATGGTGGCAACCGACTGCGAAACCTGCAAATGGCAGATTGAAATGAACACATCGGCACCGGTGGCTAACCCCATTTCAATTATCGCCGACGCGCTTGATGTTGAAGCTACTCGTGGCTTAAATATGAAATAACGACCTGTATATAACCAAATTTTTAAAACTAAACAGAAAGAGATATGAGATTTTTAACACCACCTGCTGCAAAACCCGAACAAACGGGACCTGAAGCCGATGCTCGCTACCGCGCATTGCGCTGGCAAGTATTCTCGGGCGCATTCATTGGATATGCGGCGTTCTATATTGTGCGTAAAAACCTTTCGATGGCAATACCGTCGATAACCGACCTCACTGCCGGTGCCATCACCAAGGGCGACCTTGGCACTGTGCTGGCAATGAATGCCGTGGCATACGCTTTTGCAAAGTTCTTTATGGCAACCGTGAGCGACCGCAGCAATGCACGCAAGTTCTTGCCTCTTGGTTTGGTGCTTTCGGCACTTGCAATGATGTTTATGGTGGTGCCTATTGCCGGTCTCGACATCG
Organism: Muribaculaceae bacterium; assembly: GCA_051871555.1. GTDB lineage: Bacteria > Bacteroidota > Bacteroidia > Bacteroidales > Muribaculaceae > SFTJ01. The sequence continues at coordinate 29,326 of JBJECZ010000081.1, forward strand.
CCAACTGCCCTGAAAATAAAACTTGGGCTATCCTGCTCATGGGCGTGCTCAACTTCCTTGTGGGCTGGTTTAACGGTATGGGTTGGCCTCCGTGCGGACGCGTGATGACTCACTGGTTCTCGCAGAACGAGCGCGGCACATGGATGAGTTTCTGGAATTGCGCTCACAACGTGGGCGGCGGCTTGGTGGGCCCAATGGCAACCTACGGCGCTATGTGGTTCGGCAGCTGGTTCTACGGCAACAACGAGAACCTCTACTTCCTCGCCGGCACGTTCATCTTCCCGGCTGCTGTGGCTCTGTTGATTGCCCTGGTGGCTTACTGCCTGCTGCGCGACAATCCTCAAAGCTGCGGGCTGCCCTCGATTGAGAAGTGGCGCAACGACTTCCCAAAGAATTACAGCGAAAAGAGCGAACAGGTGCTTTCCACCAAGGAAATCCTGTTTAAATATGTGTTCAACAACAAGATGCTTTGGTTTGTGGCTATTGCCAACGCCTTTGTGTATATGGTGCGATATGGCGCGCTCGACTGGGCTCCTGCCATCCTCACCGACAAGGGCATCGACCTCAAGAGCGCCGGTTGGGCTTACTTTGCATTTGAATATGCAGCCATCCCCGGCACCATCATTTGCGGATGGATTAGCGACAAGGTGTTCCGCGGAATGCGTGCCCTGCCAACAATCATCTTCATGGCTTTGGTGGCTATCTTCATTGTAATTTATTGGCAGGCTGGCGACAACATGACGCTTAACCTCATCGGACTCGTGGGCATCGGATTCTTCATTTATGGTCCGGTGATGCTCATTGGTGTGCAAGCCCTCGACCTTGCTCCAAAGAACGCTGCCGGCACCGCCGCCGGGTTGACTGGCTTTTTTGGCTACTTCTTCGGCACCGCCGTGCTGGCAAACACCCTCATGGGCTATGTGTCGGAGGTGAGCATGGACGCCACGTTCATCATGCTCATTGCAGCTTGCGGCTTGTCGATTCTGTTCATGGCATTCACCTACGGCGAAGAGCGCAACCTGATTAGCAAAAAATAAATAATCACATAAACCTATTAACACATTAAAGCATTATGGCAAAAGAAAGTGTATATAGTTCGCTCGGCGAAAGCAAAAAGAGCTTTATGACGTGGCAGCTTCGCACCATTTTGGTGACTATGGTGGGCTACGCGCTGTTCTACTTTGTCCGCAAGAACTTTTCATTGGCAATGCCAGGATTAACTGCCGAATATGGCATTTCAAACAAGAGTTTCGGTTGGATTATCTTCGCAGGCTCGTTGGTGTACGGTTTTTCGCGCTTCATCAACGGATATGTAGTTGACCGCATCAAGGGACGCATCGTGATGGCAGTGGGCTTGTTGCTGTGCGCCTTGGCAAACTTTGCATTTGGCTATGGTGCCGATTTCAGTGCCCTTGTCACCGGACAGAAGGGCGGTCCGCAAATGGTGGAATTCCTTATTTTGGTGATGGGTGTAACCATCATTCTCAATCAATATTTCCAAGGCATGGGTTATCCTCCGTGCGCTCGCATCCTGCCGCACTGGATTCACCCGAGTGAACTTGCCACCAAGATGAGTGTGTGGAACTGCTCGCACTCGATTGGCGCATCGCTTGCTGTGGTGCTTTGCGGCTACTTGATGGGCTCGCTGGGCACCGACATGAGCAACAACCCCGAGGTGGTGGCTGGCATCATGGCTAACATGGGCATTGAAGGTGCTCCCACCGAGCAGGTGCTTTCGTATGCCGCTCACATTGGCGCTTGGAAGTGGTGCTTCTACATCCCTGCTTGCTTGGCTGTTGCCGGCGCAATATTCATCTTCTTGGGCTTGCGCGACGAGCCTAAGGAAGTGGGTCTGCCCGACCTGCCCGACACCGGTTTGGGTAAACTTGGCGAAACCAAGGATGCCAAGGCAAAGAAGAAGTTTGAGCTCGAAATGGTGTGGAAAAACCGTTGGGTGTGGACTTTCTGCGTTGCCAACCTGTTTGTTTATGTGGTTCGCATGGGCGTTCTCGACTGGGGACCTAAGTTCCTCACCGAAAGCCGCGGACTCAACATCAAGGACGCTGCTTGGACTGTGGCAGCCTTCGAGATTGCCGGCATTGTGGGCACTCTGGTGGCTGGTTGGCTCACCGACAAGCTGTTCGGCGGCAAAGGTCACCGCATGTGTGTGATGTGCATGCTTGGCGCTGCCATTTTCATGACCATCTTTCGCTTCTTGCCCGACTCGGCAAGCCTCACCCTCACGGCTGCCGTGCTTGTAGGTGCCGGATTCTGCATCTACGGTCCGCAAGCCCTCATCGGCATCGAGCTTGGCAACCAAGCCACTAAGGAAGCTTCGGCTCGCGCCAACGGCATCGCCGGCGTGCTTGGTTATCTGGGTTCGGGTCTCTCGGGCGTGCTCGTGGGCTACGTTGCCGACTCATTCGGTTGGACCCGCGTGTTCGAAACCATCATCGTGGTGGCTGTGATTGGCATGTTTGTGCTCATAAGCATGTGGGCTGCTCCGCGCGACGGTTATGAACGTGCCAGCAAAATCAAATACGAAGACTAACGCTTAATTCACATTTGCAATAGATATGAAGCCTTTCGATAAATATATGTCGCCTTACTCGCACGACGAGTTGATGCGCCGATGCGCTCGCATCAAGCATGTTGCGCTCGACATGGACGGTACTATATATATGGGTTCAACCTTGTTCCCCTTCACCAAAAAGTTCCTTGCCGACCTCACTGCCAATGGCATCAACTATTCGTTCCTCACCAACAACCCAACCAAGAGTTTCAAGGACTATCTGAAGAAACTTGCCAAGCTGGGCATCGAGGCGAGCGAGGACGAGATGTGCACCTCGGCAGTGTCGACAATTGAATACATCAAGTCGCACTTCCCCGGCGCCAAGCGTCTGTTCTTGCTTGGCACCCCGAGCATGATTGCCGAGTTTGAGGCAGCCGGCTTTGAGTCGGTGCCCGACGACCCTGCCGAACGTCCTGACGTGCTGGTGGTGGCTTTCGACACCACGTTGGTGTATTCGCGTCTGTGCCGCGCCACCTGGTGGGCTTCGCAAGGCGTGCCTTACATCGCCACAAACCCCGACTGGGTGTGCCCAACCGACGAGCAGACCATCTTGGTTGACTGCGGTTCGCTGCAAGCTTGCATCGAGGCTGCCTGCGGACGAAAAGCCGACATCGTCATAGGCAAGCCTAACCCCGGCATGCTCAACGGCATTGTGGAGAAATACGGCTTGCAACCCGACGAGATTGCCATGTGCGGCGACCGCATCTACACCGATGTGAAAACCGCCCAAAACGCCGGCGGAATGGGCGTGCTGGTGCTCTCGGGCGAAACCACGCTCGAAACAGCCTTGGCATCGAACCCGCAGCCCGACGTCACCGCCCTCAACATCGAGGAATTTGGCAAACTGCTGCTGCAAGCCAAGCAGAACTGCAAATGACACTAATGTTTAACCATAAATATTAATAACGAGAACAAAAACAAATTAAATCTAATCTACTAACTCCTAAAACTCAATTTATTATGAAAAGATTTTTTGCACTTTTCGTGAGCTGTTTAGCTCTTTCAGCTTCTGCTTATGCAGTTGAAACTGAATCGCCCGAAGCTGTTGCCGAACCTACAGCTGAGGCTGCTCCTCAACAAAAGAGTTCTGTACAAGAAATCATCGACAAATTGCCTGTTAAGATTTCTGGTTACTTGCAGACAGGTTGGAACTACACTCACAACGAGAATGCTTCAACTTCTTCGTTCCAGGCTAAGCGTCTTCGCCTTATTGCCGACGGCAAGGTGAGCGATAACATCGATTTCCGTTTGCAAATCGAAGCCTTCAACGGCATCGCCGGCTCTACTAACGGCAATGGTCAAAAGAACATCCAAGTGATGGACGCTTTTGCTACTTGGAAGATTAATCCTGCATTCAAGATTCGTTTCGGTCAATTCTACACTCCTCTTGGCTATGAGAACTACGACATCTCGCCAGCTACATTGGAAACTGTTGACTTCTCGAACATCGTTTATCGCATGGCTTGCCGCAACCCATACGAATACAATTTGGTTGACTACGGTCGCGACCTCGGTATCATGTTCATGGGTGACCTCGGCGACAGCGGTCAAGGCTTCAAGTATTTCCACTACGACGTGGCTCTCACCAACGGTTCGATTCCTTGCAAGGACGACCGCAACAAGTCGAAGGACATCTATGCAAGCATGACCATCCGTCCAATCAAGAACTTCAATGTTAAGGCTACTGTTAACTGGGGCGAATATTCAACTCAAGCCCTCGCAGGTGGTCAAGGCGTTGGCTCGGGCAATTACAACTCAATGACTCGCTTCGTTGCTGGTGCATGGTATAACGACCCAACTGGTCTCGACATCCGTGGTGAATATGGTTTGCTCCGTGGCGGCGACTACGCTAAGGAAGACGGTGCTTATGTTCTCGTTGGCTATCACGCCGGCAAGTTCCTTCCATTGGTTCGCTGGGACATGTATCAAGACAAGGTTAACA
>JBJECZ010000082.1:0-7857 GCA_051871555.1 Muribaculaceae bacterium
TGGAATAAACTGGACCTTCACATGTTGAAGCCTGAAGATAAAACGAATTCATTAGTATTGACAGATGATTATCTTAGGAATGGCGGTTATCCTGAAGTGGTGGCGTCACGTCAATTGACTTGTAGCTATCTTGATACCTTGTTTGATTCTATAATATGGAAAGATGTAGCCAAACGTCATAATGTACGCAATGTTACTGATTTGAATAACTTAGCAATGTATCTTGTGTCTAACTTCTGCAATCCTGTAAGTGCAAATGATTTAACTACGGAACTTGGTTTCTCCAGTGTCAATACAACCAAAAAATATATGGATTACCTGCATGAGCCATACCTATTCTACTATTTATTACGCTACAACAATAAACTCAAGTTGATGAAGAAAGCACCAAGAAAAGTGTATGTGGTTGACAACGGATTTGTTGCATCTAAAGCTTTTTCTTTGAGTGACAATTTAGGACGTTTGCTTGAGAATCAAGTGTTCATCGAACTTGTACGTCGAGGCTACGATGTTGAAAAATCAATGTTCTATTATCTTTCGCGAAACGATAAAGAAGTTGATTTCGTTCTTCGCAAAGGAACTAAAATAGAATGCTTGGTACAAGTCTGCTATGATATTAGCAATCCTAAAACAAAGAAGCGTGAAGTGGATAGCATAGTTGAATGTGCAGGAGAATTAAAATGCAGCAACCTTGTAATCGTCACTAATAATGACAAACTTACGATTGAAAAAGATGGTTATAGGATAGATGTAGTGCCCATTTCAGAATTTTAGGGTATATAGTTTCTATAATTTCTTACGGCAAATAAGTGAGGTTTTGATGTGTATTTATGAAAATACAACAGAAATTAAACGCTCCTACTCGTGAGAAACTCAACTTTTGCTTTCGCAAAATTGTTTCTTCGAACACTGTTTTTAATTTTGCAATTGCTGTTGAACTCAACAATTATTGATTTATAGCCATCAAAAAAGCGAATTTATGGGCATTTTTAACAATTATCGCAGCAAATTTGCTACATTTGTAGGTTAAAACTATTAATCACAAAAAACCTAAACCTACAAAAGAAGAATTATGAAACAAAACTTCATAAAGGAGGCATTTGCCGCAATATTAACCATTTGCATGGCTTCAGCCGCATGGGCTGCAGTGCCTAACGGCTACTACACATCGCTTAACGGCAAGAAAGGCACTGCCTTGAAAAACGCCATTCACGACGTGATTCGTCCGCACACCAAACTCACATATGCCAGCCTTTGGAACCACTTCATCGAAACCGACGCCTACCCCGAAGAGGTGAACGGCAAACTGTTGGTGTGGGACATGTATAGCGACAATAAAACTGCAAAAAAATATTACTACTACGGCGGCACAAGCGGCTTGAACCGTGAACACTCATTCCCGAAAAGTTGGTGGGGCGGCGACCAAGTGGAAGCCTACACCGACATCAACCACCTGTATCCGTCGGATGCCACAGCCAACACTGCCAAAAACAACTTCCCGCTGGGCGAGGTGCTGAATGCATCGTTCAACAACGGCGTGTGCAAAGTGGGCACTCCGCAATCGGGCATGGGCGGCGGCTGCCAAAGCGTGTTCGAACCTGCCGACGAATATAAAGGCGACTTTGCCCGAACCTATTTCTATATGGCTACTTGCTATCAGGACTACACCTGGAAGTACACCTATATGCTGTCGAACAGCAGCGACCTCACACTATCGAAGTGGGCTTACGACATGCTGCTCGACTGGTCGCGCAACGACCCTGTTAGCCAAAAAGAAATCGACCGCAACGAAGCCGTTTTCAAGATTCAAAACAACCGTAACCCATTCATCGACAATCCCGGACTTGAAGAATACATCTGGGGCAACAAGATGGGCGATGTGTACACCGGCGAATCGCAAACCACCGGCGACCCCGAGCTGATTTATCCCGTTGTGGGCAGCACAATCGATTTCGGCGAAATTGCCGTTGGCAAAAGCGTGAGCATCGAAATGGTGGTGAAGGCACAAAACCTCACCAACAACCTGCGCGTGAAAATCTACGGCACCAACAAGGACCAATTCGACGACCTTACGGTGAACAGCATTTCGCCAAGTATGGCATCAAAAGGCTTTAACGTGAAAGTAACCTACTCACCCAGCGTGATTGGCGAACACACGGCAAGAATACTGTTCTACGACGGCGGTCTGCCCGACACCGGCGTGGGCGTTGAAATCAAGGGTATCAGCCGCGAAGTGCCCACACTGAGCGCCGTGGTGGTTTGCGATGCCAGCGACGTGAGCGACAACGGATTCACTGCCAACTGGCAACTCTGCTCGGAGCAAGTTGACTACTACAACGTGAACCACTGTGTTTACAACGGCAGCACGCTCGTCACCGACGAAACAGTGGCTGTGCCAATCGACGACATCGAAGAAGATGCACTCACCGGCTCGGTGTACTTCGAAAACGCCAAAGTGGGCTACACCCACACCTATCGTGTGCAGGCTGCGCGACTGGGTTGTTTTGGCGACTGGAGCGAAACCATCACCCTTGTGCCCACCGCACTTGGCGCTGTTGAAGCAAACAAACCTATGCAAATTGATGCCTACGAAGGTTGCATTGTGGTGCGCTGCAGCCAAACTCACACCAATATGCTCGTGCACAACATGCAGGGACAACTGCTCTACACCGTGCCAAGCGTGAGCGACGGCGACCAAATAGCTCTGCCTATGGGTGTTTACCTCATCACCACCGACCAATGCATTACCCCGATTAAAGCCCTCGTGAAATAATTATATAAACACTTTTCCCTACCACAACCCGAAGCGATTATGGAACTTATAACTCACAGCTCCCTGTCGAAAACATTCAGTGCAGCCCTTGTGGGTGTAGATGCCATTCAAGTGACCATCGAAACCACATTCACACAAGGAATTGGTATTTGCATTGTAGGCTTGCCCGACACTGCTGTGAAAGAAAGCAGCGAACGCGTGAAGTCAGCCATTCGCTGCTGCGGCATTGAGTTCCCTAACGTGGAGATTGTGATTAACATGTCGCCAGCCGACGTGAAGAAAGAAGGTTCGGCTTACGACCTGCCCATTGCAATAGGCATTCTTGCCTGCTACGAGAAAATATCGGCGGAGCAACTGCCCAAATACATGATAATGGGCGAACTGATGCTCGACGGCAGCGTGCTGCCCGTGAAAGGCGTGCTGCCAATGGCTATTCTTGCCCGCAAAATAGGCTATAAAGGCTTCATCGTGCCCAGCGCAAATGCCTCAGAAGCAGCTGTCGTTAACGACCTCGAAGTGATTGCCGTGGACAATCTGCAGCAAGTAATCGACTTTCTGCAAGGCAAGATTTCAATCACGCCAACTGTGGTGAACACGCGCGAAGAATTCATGAAAGCGTCGTGCCAATACCCCTTTGACATGCGCGAGGTGCGTGGACAGGACAACGTGAAACGCGCCTTCGAGGTGGCTTGCGCCGGCGGTCACAACATCTTGCTCATGGGCAGCCCCGGCTCGGGCAAAACCATGCTTGCCAAGCGTTTGCCATCGATATTGCCACCCCTCACACTGCGCGAAGCCCTCGAAACCACCAAGATACACTCGGTGGCAGGCAAACTGAAACGCGGCTCCACACTGCTCACCGTGCGTCCGTTCCGTTCGCCTCACCACACCATATCGCCGGTGGCACTCGTTGGCGGCGGCGCCAACCCCACGCCTGGCGAAATAAGCCTTGCCCACAACGGCGTGCTTTTCCTCGACGAGCTGCCCGAATTCAACCGAATGGTGCTTGAAGTGATGCGCCAACCGCTTGAGGACCGCGTGATAAGCATCTCACGAGCAAAATACAGCGTTGAATATCCGGCGTCGTTTATGATGGTGGCAAGCATGAACCCATGCCCGTGCGGCTATTTCGGACACCCAACGCGCCGCTGCACCTGCCAACCAGGACAAGTGCAACGCTACATGAGCCGAATCAGCGGTCCGTTGCTCGACCGAATAGACATTCAGGTGGAAGTGCAGCCCGTGGAATTCGATGCCATGTCGTCGACCGCCGACGGCGAATCATCGGCATCGATTCGCGCCCGCGTGGTGAAGGCTCGCGACATTCAAAGCCGTCGCTTTGCCAACAACCCCGAAATTCATTGCAATGCCCAGATGACCTCTGCCATGCTCCGACAGTATTGCGCCATCGACAGCCAAGGCTTGGCGCACCTGAAAGAAGCCATGACCCAACTCAACATGAGCGCCCGCGCCTACGACCGCATACTGAAAGTGGCACGCACCATAGCCGACCTCGACGGCAGCGAAAACATCAAACCCGAACACCTTTCCGAAGCCATCAGCTACCGCAACCTCGACCGCGGCAACCGCGCTGAATTAATATGAAAATTATTAAATTCATTGTTAATTATATACTATGACAAAACGAGAAATACCAAAACTGTTTGAAGATAAAAAGATTCGCACCGTATGGGACGATGAACAAGAGAAATGGTACTTCTCTATTGTTGACATTGTTGGAGTACTCACTGACCAACCAGATACTAAGCATGCACGCAACTACTGGAAAGTACTGAAACACAGACTTAAAAAAGAAGGTAATGAATCGGTTACAAATTGTAACCAGTTGAAATTAAGAGCTGAGGATGGAAAGCTACGAATGACTGATGTTGCTGACACAGAGCAAATTTTCCGTATCATCCAATCCATTCCTTCACCAAAGGCCGAACCCATTAAGCAATGGATGGCTCACGTGGCAAAGGAACGTATCGACCAAATGCAAAACCCTGAACTGAGTATCCAGCAGTCATTAATGGATTACAAGCGGCTAGGCTATTCTGACAATTGGATAAATCAACGTCTTAAAAGTATTGAGATACGCAAGGACCTTACAGACCAATGGAAACTTCACAACATTGAAGATGGAATGCAATATGCTACTTTAACAGACATCATTTACCAACGTTGGGCTGGAAAAACAGCAAAAGAATACAAGCAATTCAAAGGATTGAAAAAGGAAAACCTACGTGACAATATGACTAATGAAGAACTTGTATTGAATATGTTAGCAGAACTTTCAACTACAAGCATCACTAAATCAAAGAATCCTCAGAATTTGGAGGAGAATATACAATGTGCTGTTGACGGAGGAGATGTAGCCAAAGTGGCTCGTGAGCAATTAGAAGCCAAGACAGGTCGCAAAGTAGTGTCGCCACTTTCAGCAAAAAGGTTCTTTGAAGCACAGAATCCTAAAGGAGAAATAGAAGACAATAAAAAATAGAAAATAATTTAGTAACCATATTTTATGTGAATTATTCTAACTAAAAAGCAACCTCGACCGCGGCAACCGCGCTGAAACCGGCTTTTGATTTGCTTTTATTGCTTTTTACATATCTATTTTTACCCTGTTTTACCCAAGAAAAACTGCAATTTTGTCAGTATAACGTTTTTTTTAGTAACTTTGCATCGTTATAATGCACTTATTAGCGCTGTGTTGTTTAGCTCGATTGAGTTATGAACAATATTGCTGCTAAAACCATTATTTATTATCACTTACATTATTAATAATATATATGGAAGAAACTCCTATCAAGAGAACAGTTCTTGACTACGACGATATACGCAAAATGGTGCCGTTTTTCGATGGTAAAAAACGCCTTGTGAACTTTTTGCTTAAGTTTTTGTCGGTTGACAAGGTGAACTGGATTCACGACCATAACTGCGACACTCCGGGAGTGCCATTCACAGCCGGACTGCTCAAAGACTTGAACATAAAACTGCGCATCGACAACGAGGAGCGTCTTGACAATCTGCCCGAAGGCAGCTTCATCACCGTGTCGAATCATCCGCTGGGTGCCCTCGACGGCATTGCATTGATTAAAATTGTTGGCGAACGCCGCCCTAAATTCAAGGTGATGGTGAACATGGTGCTGAACTACATTTCAGCCATGCGCCCCAACTTTATTGCCGTAGATGCACTAGCATCGAGCGACCCCAAGAAGAAAGCCGTGTCGATGCAAGGCATCAAAGCAGCCATGATGCAAGTGCGCTCGGGCGAACCGATGGGCTTTTTCCCGGCAGGTGCAGTGTCGAAGCTGAACAGAAGTCTGCACATCGAGGACCGAGAATGGCAACCCACCATCATACGCCTCATCAAGCAAATGAAGGTGCCCGTAGTGCCTATCTATTTTCACACTCGCAACAGCTGGTGGTTCACTTTTCTTGGCATGGTGAGCTGGCAACTGCGCACACTGCGCTTGCCTGCCGAAGTGTTCCGCAAGAAAAACGCCACCATGCACATCTCGATAGGCGAAACCATTTCGGTTGAAGAAATTGAAAAATTTGACGACCTGAAACTGCTTGGCGAATATCTAAAGCAAAAGACATTTGCCATGCGCAATCTCAAATAAAAAAATATTCAATTAATCTGTAACTCTTCACTATACACGATATGGCTCAAAGCGACGATAAAACAATAATGGCGGTTAAACAACAATTTTCTATTGTTGGCAATTCGTCGGCACTGAACAGCGCCATCGAAAGAGCCTTGAAAGTGGCTCCTTTCGACCTCTCGGTGCTCATTATAGGCGAAAGCGGTTCGGGTAAGGAATTCTTTCCGCAAATCATACACCGCTACAGCAAACGCCGCAACAATCGCTACACAGTGGTTAACTGCGGCGCCATACCCGAAGGCACCATCGAGAGCGAATTGTTTGGCCATGTGAAAGGTGCTTTCACCGGCGCCGACAAGGACCGCAAAGGCTATTTCGAAGAAACCAACGGCGGAACAATATTCCTCGACGAAGTGGCTGAAATGCCGCTTGCCACACAGGCACGCCTGCTGCGTGTGTTGCAAAACGGCGAATACATTAAAGTGGGCAGCGACGTGGTGCAGAAAACCAACGTGCGCGTAGTGGCTGCTACAAACAAAGACCTCATGAAAGCCGTTAAGGAAGGACGCTTCCGCGAAGACTTGTATTACCGACTGTCGACAATACAAATTGACATACCTGCCCTGCGCGAACGCTCCGACGACATCAACATGATTGTGCGAGTGTTTGCACACGACTTTGCCGAACGCAATCGCACCCGCCCAGTGAAATTCAGCGAGCAGGCAATGAAAATGCTGTCGATGTACAGCTGGCCAGGCAACGTGCGACAACTAAAGAGCCTCATCGAACGCATTTGCGTGTATGAGGACGGCAAAGAAATCACTGAAGAAATAATAAAAAACTACATACCCACCGACACAGTACTGTCGACAAGCCTCGTTGCGGCTAACAACACCGAGAACAGCAGCCTCAACAGCATGCTTGTGGACATGATTAAGAAACTTTTCAACGAGGTGAACGAGCTGAAGAAGAAAATCAAAGACTTCGAATCGCAGCAACACGCCGAACCAGCCAATATCATTGCTCAGCACGAAAACAAAATCATCGAAAGCGCTCCAACAAAAGTGCTTGAAAGCAAACCTGCGCATTCTGCCGTTGCCGACCTATACGAAATGGGAGAACCTGAAGTTGTAAAAAGATCAATAGTATCACCTATGCACAGCTTTGGCAAACACATGAGCGAGTTGGATGACGACGAACCAAAATACAGCATGGTGGAAGTGGAAACAAGCGACGAGGAATTCAAATCGCTCGAGGAAATCGAAAAAGAAGCCATCGAAATGGCTCTTATTCGCAACAAAGGCAAACGCAAGATAACAGCCGAACAGCTGAAAATATCGGAACGTACTCTCTACCGAAAAATAGACGAATACAAACTCAACGACAAATTTAATTTTTAAATTGATAGAGTAAATATGATTAAACGAATAATGTTGATGATTCCGCCGCTCAGCAGGGTCGCCATGGCGAAGC
>JBJECZ010000083.1:0-7851 GCA_051871555.1 Muribaculaceae bacterium
TCTGCAAAAATAGCTTTTAATTTTGTAATGCCAAACTCTATAAGAAAATAATTTCAGCAAGAAAATCAGCGTTGCCGCGCGTTCCGGGACATATGTGTAGGTGTTGTAGGGGCGAAACATCATATATAACCATTTGACTGCCAGTGATATTAACCGCGAAGCGGTTACATCTTCAATAACCCCGCATTGGCGCCGCAGGCGACTATGTGGGGAAGGCTGAACGCACCCCACCACCCACAATGGCGTGGCGGTTGCAGACCCAGCCGCCACGCCATTGTACTGATGTTGTATTGGCTTCTCAAGTCGAAGCCATCTGCAACATGGAAGCAAGTAGAACGAAGAAGAGGTTTGTTGTATTAGCCTTTCAAATTAAGGCCATCCGCAACCAGCAGAAGCGCGACCGTTATGAAAAAGCTGTTGTATTAGCCTTTCAAATTAAGGCCATCCGCAACCCAATGTAAACGATGCATTGCCGTCGCTTGGTTGTATTAGCCTTTCAAATTAAGGCCATCCGCAACAATGGGAAGGCGGTACTCATAATAAATAACGTTGTATTAGCCTTTCAAATTAAGGCCATCCGCAACCGATGTTTGCAAAAACACTGTGTATCAGTAAGATATAACATGTTTTTGCTCATAAAAATGAGATTTTGTGTTTTGCTTTAACAAAGATAACCGTATTTTTTTAATCCTAAAAGTATTTATATAGAAATGTCTTGATGGATTTGAAAAATAATTGTAAATTTGCGTTTAATCGCCATTTGGCGACACCATAACAACTATCTAATAACCCCAAAAAACCTGAAGTATGAATCGACCTAACCTCGTAGAGAAAAACAAGCATATATTTGGCACCTATGCCGTTATGGCAATGAACAACGTGCAACTGGTGTTTGAGCATATCCGAAAAATGGCTGGTCTGCCCGAAAACACTGCAGAAACCTATCGCCCCGAGGACCTATGGACACACCCCGTGATGGCTGAACTGCTGAAAATGAAGAAAGGCGAGTCTACCGACAACGCCACCATTCAATTGATTGTGGACAAGATGCTCGACCAATTCCCGTTTCTGCGCATCATGGGCGAAAACCGGCGTGCCTTTCGCAGCAAGAAGGAAGAGAAAAAAGGCACTGCCGAGAAGATGCTTGGCGCCGATGACATCTACGACGTGATGAACAGCATGCTGCGCGTGGTGAAGGCTTATCGCGACGCCACCGAGCACCTGATGTTCGACTCATCGCTGTGGAACGACGGTTCACCTTTCCTGAAATATAACGAGCAAGTGATGGCTGGCGTGATTGAGAACTACTTCGGCGTGGCGCTGCGCAACGTGAAGGAGCGCTTTGGCTATACCACCGACGACCTGCGCTTCATTCAAGACCATCGCATGAAAGACGTGCGCGTGCCGGGCGAACGATTTCCGCGCAAGACCTACGACCTCGACTTTTTCCTGAGCATAAAAGCCACCAACGGCGACCGCACCGGCAAGCTGCACCTCTCGGGCGTGGGCGTGACGCTGCTCATCTGCCTGCTGCTGCACAAGCAATACGTCACCATCATGCTCTCGAAGCTGCAAGGCATCTATGGCAAATATCGCGCCGGGTCGAAGGAGCGACAAATAATTTTGCGCTCGTTTTCCATCAACGGCATTGTGCTGCCTAAGGAGCGCATCCGTTCCGACAAGAGCGAGATGTCGGTGGCGCTCGACATGATAAACGAACTGAAACGCTGCCCGCGCGAACTGTTCGACGTGTTGTCGGTTGACGACCAAGAGCGATTCCGCTTGCAGTCGGCTGACATGGAAGACGTGCTGCAGATGCGCCACTCCGACCGCTTTGCACAGCTGGTGATGCAATATTTCGACTATGGCGAACTGCTGCCCACCATACGCTTTCAGGTGAACATGGGCAAGCTGCGCTATCTGTTCAACGCTGCCAAAAACTGCATCGACGGCGCAACGCGCGTGCGTGTGCTTGAGCATCGGCTCAACGCCTTCGGGCGCGTGCAGGAGATGGAAGCCAAACGCAAGAACGAGAAAGGCGCCTTTGTGGGCACCGACATCGATGTGCGCGAGTTCGACGAGGTGCGTCGCGACGATGCCAACCCCGAAAACTATCCATACGTGGTTGACACCTACACGCATTATGTCATCGAAAACAACAAAATAAACTTCACCTTCGGCGAACAGCTGCCCGAGGTGGAACGAGTGGGCGACAAATGGTATGTGAACAATGTGATTGCCCATTGCAGCATGAGTGTGCTCGAGCTGCCGGCAATGGTGTTCCACAGCCACCTCTACGGAGCCAAGAAAACCGAGGCGCTCATTCGCCGCACTTGGGACAACTATAACCGCCTGTTTGCTGATATGCGCGACGGAAAACTCACCAAGGCAAACATCTGCACCTATGGCATAGCCGAAGCCGACATGCCCGCCAAGGTGCTTGAAGTAGTGAACGGCGGCGGCAAGAGCCTGGGCTATTGGGCGCATGTGCGCAAAGAAATTGATGAGATGCTCGCCGACACCGAACGCCGCATCACTCGCCTGAAAGACGACAAACGCGCCGTCGACTCGAAGATGAACAAGATGGGCAAACGAGGCTTTGTGCGCATCATGCCCGGACGCCTTGCCGACTGGCTGGCTGAGGACATTGTGCGACTGCAGCGCTCAAGCCTAACCGGCGCCGAATACGGCACCGACCGCATCACCGGCTTGAACTATCGCACATTGCAGGCCGCCATAGCCACGTTCAACTCCAACCACGACATCGTAGATGGCGAGTCGCTGAAGGCTCTCACCGATATGCTTGCCAAAGCCGGTCTGACCATCCGAGACGGCAAAACCGCGCATCCCTTCCTGTTCTTTGTGCTGGGCAACAAGCCAAAAAACACCATCGACCTCTACGAAAGCTATCTCATTCAGCGCAAGAAGTATCTCAACGGATTGCTGAAGAAAATCAGAGAAAACAGCATCGCCAAGAGCGAAATCACCTTTGTGAACGCCGAAAGCACACGTTTCAGCCAACGCGATGCCGACTATTATTGCAACACCGCAGCCGACTATCTCGACTTCCACGCCATAGAACTGCCGCGGCAGATGTTCGACGCCGAAATCAAGGCAATGCTGAA
The DNA here is from genome assembly GCA_051871555.1 of Muribaculaceae bacterium. Taxonomy (GTDB): domain Bacteria; phylum Bacteroidota; class Bacteroidia; order Bacteroidales; family Muribaculaceae; genus SFTJ01. Next base: position 3,126 of record JBJECZ010000083.1, read on the forward strand.
AAAGTTGCCCGAAATGAAAGATGTTGACTTCGACCACGCCAACGTGACATATCTGATTGCCGAGTATCTCAAACGGTTCTGCAACGACGATTTCCAGCCGTTCTACAACCTAAAGCGCAACTATCGCTACGTGGACATGCTCGAAGGAAAAACCGACAGCAAAGACAAATTGCTGCCGCAATACACCACCGTTGCCCAGCGCGAGGAGCTGTGGAAAGACCGCATCGAACGAGTGAAAAAGTATCGCCGAATTAAGGTGAACTCGATATTCTTCGACCGGAATAACAATCTGCGCAAAGAGGAAATTGAGGCACGCGTCGACAAGAGCATAGCCAATGCCCGCAACGAATACACCTCCACCGAAAAGGTGATTCGCCGCTACAAGGTGCAAGATGCATTGATGTTCCTGCTCGCCTGCGACACCATCACCCAAAACGTGCAGCTCGAGGGCAAACGCTTCAAGCTCAACGCCGTAGAGCCGAGCGCCGAAACCGGCATCCTCTCGGAAGTGATGCCAATCAACTTTGAGTTTACGTTCGAAGGCAAACGCTACACGCTGCATGCCGACGGCATGAAGATTAAGAACTACGGTGATTTCTTCCGCTTAATCAACGACCAACGCCTGCCGTCGCTGCTGAACATTGTGGGCACCACCCAGCTCGAAAAGAAGCAGATGGACGAAGAGTTGAGCAACTACGACAACTGCCGCCCCGAAATGGTGAAAATGATACTCGGGCTTGAGAAGGAAATCTACACCCGTTTCCCCGAAAAGAAGAATCTGGTGTACGAGATTGAGCGATTCAACTTCTCGAAACTGATGGCAGAGATGGTGCGCGAAGGCATGTTCAGCCACGACGAACGCAACACCATCAACCTCATACGCAACGCCTTCTCACACAACCGCTATCCCGAGAAGGTGGTAATCAGCGGGTTGTGCATACCGGAGGTTGCCAAGAGCTACGAAGCCAAGATGAGCCAGATGGCGCACCTGCCCGAATAACCCTTTGGGTAGCATCAAGGTTGAGTAGAAATTGGTATTCTCAAAATATCACATGCTTTGTTGCCTGAAAGGCGTGACGCCGAGCCGTCGAGGCGAGGCACTTAGCCGTGGGTGAGCGAAGCGTAACCCACGGACCACCGCCGCCCCCGAAACCAGCGTCCGGACAGGACGCGAATTACCTTTGTTTGCAGATCCAGCAGCCTCGCCCCAAAGTGAGGTGTTCACTTCGAGTCAACCAAGCATAGAAAAAATCGGCAAAGATATTGACAAAGCAACTCAAATTAAATATCTTTGTAGTAAACTGCGAAAATAGGCTGCGCCTTGGCATAACGCTCAAGCTGTTCGCTTGGCGATTTTACTCTCGGCTTGCACTATCTTTGGAGAAGAATAAAAAAGTCGATAGCCATGATTGCCCGTTTCAACATACCGACCCCGATGCATTTTAGCTTCATTGCATCGCGGACAAGTTTTGTTGCATCGCCAGCCGATGCTCTGGTGTATGACGGAGCAATGGATTTCACCGACGGAGCCAACGAAGTGGAAGAATATGCCTACGATGCCAATGGCAATATGACAAAGGACCTTAACCGAGGCATAGAAAGCATCACCTACAATTGGAACAATATGCCGAGGGAAATCACATTCACCTCAGGCGCAATCACATGCTACACCTACGATGCCGCAGGACGAAAGTTGCGTGCCGAATACATCACGCCATTAGCAGCGAGTGCAAATTATGCTCTCGGTCCGACTCCTCCAATCGTTCCACCATTGACACTTTACGATTTCTCTACTGTTGACTATCATGGCGATTGCGTGCTTCGCAATGACTCGCTTGAGCGAGTGTTGACGGCAAACGGCTACATTGCAAACGACACATTGCACTACTACATTAAGGATTACGAAGGCAATGTGCGCTGCGTAGTGCGCCAAGACGGCGCAGTGGTAGAGAGCAACGAATACTTCCCCTACGGAGTTCTGTTCTCAACCACCGCCTCGGCGCAGCCATATAAATACAATGCACAACCTTTAGCTCGCCGAAGTGGGCGTTGCAACGTCGGCTGTAAGCCTCCGGGGTCACGCCCTTCAGGCGTTTAATCGTGAATTCGCAAATAATTATATAACTATTACACAGCCTCTATCCTATAATCCAACGGCTGCCGGGGATGAGGCTAATCAGTTTTGATGTGATGGCGCATGCCGCGAAGGTGAGCACGGCGATGCACGGAATTGCCAATGCCACGGGGATGAGCGGCTGGGCAGGATTGCCGGCAACGATGGCTGATGCAATGGGCGCCAAGAACAGCAAGTGCATCAGATACATGCCGAACGACAGGCGCGACAATTCGCCGATGATGCGTGGCGCCTTCACCTGCTTGATGCACGAAAACAATAGGAATGCTCCGAATGTGGCACACAGCACATTGGGGGTGCAGAATTCCCACGACCATTCGAGGCGAGGGGTGTCGATGAGTTTGCCCGGAACACCTTGCCACCAGAACGACCATGCCGTGAAGGCTGCTCCTGCCACAAAGCACAGCGAGCCTATTGTGAGACGTTTGCCTGTGCTCCAACGCAAGTGGGTGCGTATGTAGTGAGCCAGCACCAAATAGCCCAGATAGCCCGAGCAATACCACAGCATGCTGAAGTGATTCCAGAAACACTCGCCCCAAATCTCGCCCGACACCCATTGATGAATCCATGGCATAAATGTAGAGGCCGCAAACAGCGCTATGAACATAAGTTCGTCGCGCGCCGAAGCACGTTCGAGCCACGGCGACACCACCGGCATGATGAGGTAGAGGCTGATTAGAGGATACATAAACCACAGGTGACCGCCCATCGACGGGAAATTCAGAGGCAGTATGGCGAGGTCGTGCATCGACTGCTCAAAAGTCATGGCGCCCCATGCCAGCGGCAAGAAGCAATAGATGAGGCTGAAGATGATGAACGGCGGCAGGATGCGCACAAAGCGCCGGCGATAGAACTGCGCCATGCCAACACCCGGCTTGAGCGGAACCAGCAAGAATGCCGACACCACCATGAACAGCGGCACGCAGGTTCTGCCCACGCCACCATCGTAAAATGCCACCCAAAATCGGTTGGCTTCGTTGGCGAGCATCGACACGTTGCCTGCCAGCCCCGACGAGTCGGCGGCATAGAAATTCTCGCTTGCATGCACAAGCATAACCATAAAACATGCCACCACACGAATGTAGTCGACAAACACTATTCTTTCTTGCTGTTGTTTTGCCATTGTTGGAGTAGTTAAAACATTAAAGGTTTGGTCGGTTTTTGCAAAGATAATAAACTTAGGCTAAGAACGGCAATAGCGGAGCCAATGTTTTTAGCGTTTTCAACGGCGTAGCATAACGAATTGCTTAGCACCATCAGCAATGCCGACACAGATTAATTTACAGCAAACTATTGGCAATATTTATTCAAAATCCGGCAATTTCAATGCATTTTACATAGCGATGAGGAAGTGAAGTTTTCTTGGAGGTGTAGGGGGTGAAAGGTGCGAAATGGGTTGTGGTTATCCCCAATGTTTAGATATAATATAATACAGGTCTTGCTCCATAACGCAAAACCTGTATTATATTGTCCTACACCAGCAGCTCCTTCGGTTTTGAGCGAGATGCCGTAAGCATCTATATTTGTTTCGTTGAAACCGTGAACTAAAAGTCCATTTTAGCCACTAAATGCTATGGCGGCAATTATGCACGAAATCCAAATGGGTGAGATGTGAGTGTTTGGTTTTTATAGTTCTGTGAATTAAAAATTAAACACAAGAGAAGTTTTTATGTTGAATAGTTTCACAGGAATGCGTTCATTGTTTCCAGTAGAACTGGGTAGTTGTGTTTCGTCGAACTCTTCGTCGAACTCCTCCTCATCGTCATAATTGTAAACAAAGTTGAGGTTTTTGTATTTTGCCTTGCCAAACTTAAAGTCGACACCAACGCCTATGCGTTTCTATGTCAGCATCAGCCCAGAGGAAATGCAATTGGCAAAAGCGTATTTAAATTCGTTGTCAAGATACATAGCCGAAAATGCGGGGTTGTAGCAACTGCGTGCATGTAGCCGTAGGTTACGATTGAAGTGAAAATCGACACCAAGACCTATTTGGGCGCCAATGTTGCCCTGATGGAATGTGTAGCTATGCGAACCGTCTTGTTCAGATGCCATATTCACTTTGTAGTGGTTATAGTCGAAGTCGCACCAAGATGCTTCAATGCCAAGTTTGAAGCGTTGTGTTCCTGGCTTCAGAATCCAGAACGAGTGAAACATTGTTAACGATGCTCCGATATCGCTGTGTAGCGGTTCAGAACCTTCTTGTTCGAACTTGCCGAAGTTGAATCCTATTTGCAGATACTTCTTGGGTGACTTGAATGTTTCAGGATTTTGTGCGCCAATTCCAAATGAAATTAGGAGTGCGATTGAGATAGTAAATTTACGTAAGTAATGCATAGTTTTTAGTTTTTTTATAATTTCCGGGGGCAAATTTAGTAAAAGTTTTTATATTCCTCAAATCCGCAACTACGCGCCTAATATGATACAGAAGCGAAAAGAATCTGAATCGTTAGTAAAAAGGGGCACAGTGCATCGAATGTCACCATAAAGACATATAAATGCCCCTTACCCCACCATGCGACTTGAGGCAATACGCAAAATCACCTGTTTTCGTCATGCGTTACCCAAATCGCGCTTGACCCAATTTTCGACCAG
>JBJECZ010000084.1:0-33700 GCA_051871555.1 Muribaculaceae bacterium
AGTCAAACGGCATCTACGCTCATTCTGGGAAACATTTTTTTTGCCATACAAATCTATGCCGATTTTTCGGCTTACAGCGACATTGCCATAGGCTCGGCGCGGCTGCTGGGCATACGCCTGACAGTGAATTTCCGCTACCCCTATTTCTCGCAAAACATGGCTGAGTTTTGGCGACGGTGGCACATCACGCTCATGAATTGGTTTCGCGATTATGTTTACATTCCGCTTGGCGGCAGCCGGTGCTCACTCGCCCGCACTTGCGCAAACATCCTTATCGTCTACGCCTTGTCGGGGCTTTGGCACGGCGCCAATTTCACATTCATCATTTGGGGACTGCTCAACGGCACACTTGTGGCAGCTTGCCACATCACCAAGGCGCGCCGACACGGCACCGACACCCCTGTGCAAACCCGCATGCGGCGAGCCACAGCCATTGCCTCGACCTTTCTGGCTGCTGCCTTCTGCTTCATTCCATTTCGTTGCTACAGTCTTGCCAATTATCAGATGATGATGCAATGCATTGCGCACAATCAGCTGTTTTGCGTGCCCAATGGCATAACGGCATTGCCGCTTGTTGCAGCCATGTTTGCAGCCGAATGGCTGGGACGCCGCCACGATTTCGCGCTCGAGCGCATGCCGGCATCGGCCTGGCAACGGTTTGCAATCTACTGGGTTCTGCTGGCAGCAATCACCTACTGCCTCGGTTTCAACACAATTCAATACATCTATTTTCAGTTCTGAATTCCTCGATTTTTCTTTTCTACGATGCGCAATATAAAAAAATTCATATCACTCACTCTGCTTGCCGCGGCACCAATCATGGCATTCTTTGCACTTTATGCTTGGTTTGACCCCTTCTGCAGCCTGTGGCGCAATCCTCTGCTTAGCCCACAACAGCAGTTGGTCAACCGCTCGCTGCTGTCCACCGAGGTGTATTTGCTCAACCGCCACACACAAGGTTACGATTCGTTTATCTTCGGCTCATCAATATCGGGGTATTTCAGCATCGAGGTTTGGAAAAAACACCTGCCTCCTCATGCCAGCGCCATGCACTTCGACGCCTCAAGCGAAACGCTGCAAGGCATAGCTCAGAAAATCGACTTTATCATTCGCCAAAACGGCAATCTGCGAAACGCCTTAATCGTTATTGAAGAACCCATGCTGCACCGCTCACAAAACAGCATTTATCATCTTTACACACCCTACCCTCGCCTGAACGGCGGAGGCTTGCACTGGATTGAATTTCAACATGTCAACTTCACTGCATTCAGGCAAATTGACTTTATTAAAGAACACATATTGGAAAATGCAAAGCCATCGCCCGAAAAACCCACATCACCGCTCAACCTTATCACTAACGAATACGATTATGCCGACTTGGAGCAATATGTTGCAACACAAGCCGACAGTTATTACACGCCCCAACTGCTGCAAAAATTCGAAGAATACGCACCGCTGTTTCCCCAACCTCCTGCCCCCGTCGAAGCATCTAACCTACACTGGCTAAAATACATAGCCACACGCATGCATCAGTTGCGCTGCAACTACACTGTGATTGTGCTGCCCACTTATCGCGGCACTGCACTCGACTGCCTCACAGCCCAGCTGATGTGCTCGTGGTTCGGAAAAGAACGCGTGTTCAACTACACTCACGACGAATGGCTCAAAAACAATCCCCGCCACTACTACGACCCAATTTCGCATTTGCGCACTCCCCTTTGCAACAAAATCCTGCAAGAAATCTACACAAAACCTAATCCTGGTTTGCTTTACCCCACCCTTCCGCAAGAAAAAAAACGCCTATCTTCACAGACTGGCGTTAAAAAGATAACAGAAAGTAACCTAAAAATCCCTAAACATTATGGCTTTCACTTGAATGACGAATAGTATATAATATATCAGAATGTAAGAATTTAAATTAAATAGTGTTTTTCATGCATTAGACTTTCGACTTGCTTTTGATATCGGTGAAATACCTGATTCGCTGGGTCTGCAACCGCTCCACGGTTGGTTTTGGTGTGAAGCATTCAGCTATCCCCACATAGTCGCCTACAACGCGAGGGGTCGCTCACAAACTGTAACCGTTTATGCAGTTAATTTCGCTGGCAATCTAATGGTTATATATAATATTCCGCCTTAGTTTGTAGGGGCATATCGATATACTCCATATCATATGTGGTGGTCGTGATGCCTCTCTCGCAGAAATTACGGATATATGCGTATGGTAACCGAGGCACAACCGCGCGAGCGGTTGCAATTAGCATAACCCCATGTTGACGGCGAGCGAAGCGATGCCGGCTACGTGGGGAAAGACAATGCAAGCCAATAACATCAACCGTGGAGCGGTTGCAGATTCAGATATTTTGCAGTCAGTTAAATTGCTGAAGCACCGTGCACAGCACTTCGTGCGACGTCCGCTATTTGCTGACTCGCGAATTTTCAGAAAATTTGCATTATCTTTGCCACATGAGTTACACAAAGTTATATTATCACATAGTATTCGTAGTTAAGAACAGGTTAAAGGTGATTGACGAGGAGCATGAGCAAAGTCTGTTTGTATACATAATGGGATTTTGCGAGAAAAAGTCGGTGAAGTTATACCGAATTAATGCTGCCGGAAACCATATACACATGCTTGTTGCCCTACCCACAACCATTTGTGTTGCCGATTTTGTTCGTGACCTTAAACGCTCTACAAGTCTGATGATTAAGTCAGAGCATCTTTTCGCAGGCTTTGAGAGTTGGGCAAGAGAGTATTTCGTGAAAACCGTAAGTGAGGAAACTTTCGACACCGTATTCAATTACAACAAACGTCAGAAGGAGCATCATCGCTTTGTTACTTTTGAGGACGAATATGCCTCGGAGTTGGATGCTGAGTATCGCAAGAGATTTTCGCTTGAGTTCTTTCGTCGTTGAAATATCCGATTTGCCGTGTCTGCAACCGCTCCACGGTTGTGGGATTGTAGGAAGCATCTGCCAGTCCCCATGTAGCCGGCATCGCTTCGCTCGCCGTCAACATGAGGTTATTGAGGATGTAACCGCTCGCGCGGTTAAAATCGCTGGCAGTCAAGTATTTATGAAGTTGGAAATTTTTACTTGTTTTTTTCGCTGCATTTTTAGCAGCCGATTGTTTTGCAAATAATGATGTAGAACTTGTTTCGCTATTGGGCGAAAACAAGGCGAGTGTAGAAGAATTTGCCAAGAAAAATCAGCTAATCGCCATCAATGTGCTGGGCAAAAACACAATTGCGCTGCACAAAACCGAGCGAATCTCGGTTTGTGGCATAAAACCAATGGTGATTTTGCTGAATTTTGATGGCGATGTTTGTAATTCTATTCAAATAACTACAAGTAAATTGCCACAAAACGCTGTTAAGGAGCTTGAAACAAAGGTGAAAGCGAAAATTTCGGTGCAAAAAGATGAGTACTTCGGCATTTATAATGTTTTTCTTAAAAACATTATAATTAATTGAGCGTCCATCTACTGCTGGGATGCACGCACAATATGCTGCTACGCTACTCGAGCAACCAACCAATTGCTTGTTCAATTCTTTTGCAGTATCTTTGCAGTGAAACTGCGAAAAAAAATTTTTATGAAAAACGGAAGCTGCACAGCAAAGTCGCCCATCGGGGTGTTTGATTCGGGTTTTGGCGGATTGACGATTCTGAAAGAAATCAGGCGCGTGATTCCGCAATACGACTATCTTTATCTTGGCGACAACGCCCGAGCGCCCTACGGCAGCCGCTCGTTCGACATCGTGTATCGGTTCACGCTTGAGGCGGTGAAATATTTGTTTGCACAAGGCTGCGAACTTGTGATACTTGCCTGCAACACGGCATCGGCAAAGGCGCTGCGCAGCATTCAGCAGAACGATTTGCCCGAAATCGACCCCGAGCGACGTGTTTTGGGCGTGATTCGCCCCACAACCGAGGTGATTGGCAGTTTGTCGGAAAGCCGCCATGTGGGAATTTTTGCCACTCCCGGCACTATTCAAAGCCATTCGTACGACATCGAGATAGCCAAACTTCACCCTAACATGAAAACATTCGGGCATGCCTGCCCAATGTGGGTGCCGCTGATTGAAAACAAAGAGAGGGCGGGCGATGGCGCCGACTATTTTGTAAAAAAAGATATTGAGCAGCTGCTTGCCCTCGACCCGGACATCGACACTGTGATTTTGGGTTGCACGCACTATCCGCTGTTGTTGCCTAAAATCAAGAAATACATGCCCAAAGGCGTGAAGATTGTTGAGCAAGGAAGCATTGTGGCAGCCAGTCTTGCCGACTATCTGCAGCGCCACAGCGCGATGGAAAAGCGGCTGAGCAGAGGAGGAAGTTGCCGCTATCTAACCACCGAATCGGCTGATAAGTTCGGCGAATTGGCAAAGGTGTTTCTTGGCGAAGAGATAACGCCCGAGCACATCGATTTGTAATCCTATTCCCCAAGTATTAAAGCAAAATGGCTGTATTAATTCTTGTTACATATTTTGCGGTGCTGTGGGCGGTGAGCCGCGCCGTTAGCCACGGCACAGGCAACAGCGCATTTTTTGGCGGCAACCGCAAGTCGCCTTGGCAGCTGGTGGCGTTCGGCATGATTGGCGCTTCGATTTCGGGCATCAGTTTTGTGAGCGTTCCAGGGATGGTCATCAGCTCGCAGATGACCTATTTGCAGACGTGCCTGGGCTTTATTCTGGGCTATGCCGTGGTGGCGTTTGTGCTGCTGCCGCTCTACTACAAACTGCAATTAACAAGCATCTACAGCTATCTTGGCGAACGTTTTGGCAGAAATAGCGAGGTCACCGGAGCATCGTTTTTCGTTGTGAGCAAACTCATTGGAGCCGCGCTGAAATTCTATGTTGTGTGCATGCTGCTCCACGAATTTATATTTGAACCGCTTGGCATCAACTTTGTCCTGACCGTGGCGCTGATGGTGGCGCTGATTTGGATTTACACTCGCCGTGGCGGAATACGCGCGCTGGTGTTCACCGATGTGCTTCAAACCGCATGCCTGTTGGCTGCCCTTGTGCTGATTTGCTTCGGGGTGCTGCATGCACTCAACCTCTCACCAAGGCAAGCCATCGACGCCATTGCTCAGCATCCTTACAGCCGCATATTTGTTTTCGACGACTGGATGTCGACGCAAAACTTCTGGAAACAATTCATTAGCGGAGCTTTTATAGTGGTTGTGATGACCGGGCTCGACCAAGACATGATGCAAAAAAACCTCACTTGCCGCACACTACGCGAGGCGCAGAAAAACATGTGCAGCTATGGCTTGGCATTTGTGCCGGTGAACTTGCTGTTCCTTTCGCTTGGCGTGCTGTTGACCATGCTCGCTGCCCACCTCAACATCTCGCTGCCCGAAAAAACCGACTCCCTGCTGCCAATGTTCGCCGCCACCGGCGAGCTTGGCATTTCGGCACAGATTCTTTTCACGCTTGGCATAGTGGCTGCGTCGTTCAGCAGCGCCGATTCGGCACTGACTTCGCTCACCACCAGCTTTTGCATCGACATCTGCCGACGACCGAATGACGAGAAGCTTCGTCGCCGTTCGCACCTTGGCATTTGCGCCATGTTTGTGGCGTGCATTTTGGTGTTCCGCTATGCCCAATCCACTTCACTTCTCGACGCAATCTACACCATAGTGTCTTACACCTACGGACCGCTGCTCGGACTGTTTGCCTACGGGTTGTTCACCCGCCGCCATGTATGGGACAGCGCCACACCATACATCGCCGTGGCTGCTCCGCTGCTATGCTACGCAATAGCACAAACCGCAAAGGCTATGCTGGGCTACACGTTTGGCTACGAACTGCTGTTGCTCAACGGCGGCTTGACATTCGGCGCGCTCTACGCATTTTCGTTCGGCAAAAAGGCTAATATATAAACCTGTGATTGCCATGATTGAACTAATTGGCACTTTGGCTGCGTAGGCGTTTGTTGCAAAGCTGCGACGCGCAGTGTGAGTGCTAATCAAGTCGCAGAACCGTGTTTTGCGTTTACCGCCCAGGCGCGAGATGTCGATTTTTGCTTCGTAAGTCCATCCCATGATTTCGGCAAGCAATTTTATGAGTTCGTTGATGCTTGAAGCGCTCATCTTGGGCAACATTCCGCCATATTTTTCCAGAATCCTTTTCACTCTGATGTCCAACGGGATATAGATTTTCTTGCGAGTTTTCTGCTGAATGAGCATAATGAATTCTTTGCCGTCGAGCCTCACAATCATGTTGTTGTTGATGCGCGAATAGTCGGATATGCGCTGCCCCGTCAGGCATCCCACCACGAAAATGTCGCGTGCGTGCTGCATACGTTCTATCGAGGTTTTGATGCATTTAAAACGTGTGGTCAACCGCTCTGCATCCTTTGCCGGCAAATTGGCGTTTTCAATCAGCCGGCATATATTTTCAAGGCTATCGATGTTCACATCAATCATGCTATTGATTTGCTCCGGAGTGAGATAAACATGGTCTACCTCCTCGCCTTTCGGAACAAATTCCGAACAATAACAATCGGTGCAAAAAGAGAGCTTCCGCTCCACCGCCGACGCCATGATTGTTCGCAAGCGCGAAAGAAAATTACATATTGAGTTAGGCCTCAAGCCTCGTTCGAAGTTCCATCGCATAAAGTCGCGCTGAAAGTCCATTGTCACACTGTTCATTCCCAACCGACAGGCACGAGCAGCTTCATATTTTACAATAAGCCTCATGAGTGTCACCAGCCCAGTGATATACTTTTCGGAAACTCTTTCAGTTGTGCCTTTTTTCATCTTCACACCCATACGCAAATCTTCGATATACATTTTCATGTAATCAACAAGCAGCATTTCGCCTTTTTCGGCACCCTTGCATGCACGCTCCTGCCCTATTGCCATGCGGCTCGCCATCAATTTTGCATCGCTGATTAACCGATTAGCATTGTCGTGACCATAACCGCGCTCAAACGCAGCTTTTATCTCGCCGAGAATCAGTGCGAACCGAGCGAAAGAATAAGGCGTTCCGCTCAACACTTCGTTCTGCGCATAGTTGCCTGTTCGCAACCTCTGCCAATCTGCCCAACTTATCACCAAACCGGTGGTGTAAGTTTTGTCCGACCCGTTTTCTCTTACTCTGGCATACACCGTTCCGAGGGCAGTCTCGCCTCGCGATTTCTTTTTCACAAATTTATAATACATATTCAAACAATTTTTTAGAAGCTTTTCATCATTCTATTCGTTATTCATACAAAGATAAGTCATTGCCGAGTGTAATACGACGGAAATTTGAGAACCAGCTTCATATCAAACATAAAAAGCAAAGGTTGCATAGTTTGTGAGGCGAGTAGATTATTTAGCAAAAGATGCATAGTGAGCAATGCAACAAAGCGCAACCTCTTTGCAAAAACTCATACAAAAAAAGATTTCGGCGCATCGCATTGAATGCACCGAAATCAACTAACTAAAAATTTGGAGCGGTAGACGGGGCTCGAACCCGCGACCCTCAGCTTGGGAAGCTGATGCTCTACCAACTGAGCTACTACCGCATGTTGGTAATTATTTGTTGTATCAACGTTACATATTTGCCCCCACAATTAGCAGCAATCATGGATGCTTGCCAAGCATCACGGCATTAACTTGCGCCTCGCCGTCAACCTCAACGTATTTCACCGACACGGTGTCGCCTATGCTCCACGATGCACGTTTCGACGGGTCGAGGTCGGGATAGCTGAAACTGAGCGTGTCGCCATGCTCGTTCATGATGGTTATGCTGTTCATAGCGCCGTCAATAGCCACACCTATAGCAGTTTGCTCGCTGTCGACACTTGCTTCAGGCGAAACTACAACCACTGTTGAATCGGCGTTTTCGCTTTCGTTATTGGCATGACCGCACGACACAAAGCTCATGCTCATCAGCCCTAACAGCGTCACAATCAACGTCTTTTTCATAACTCAGCATTTATATGTAAGTATCTTCATCTAAACTGCCGGGCGCGCTTCAATGCGCATTTCCCTTGCAATCCATTGCAAAGATACTTGTTTTTTTCAAATATCACGCATTCGGTCGACACTTCTTTTTCATTTTGCCGCAAAATATCCCTCAGGTGTATTTAGCGATAGTCAATATCAAAAATTCATATTTAACTATATTTTACCTATATGGGCAAATATAACGCCCACACATATAATACATTTGCATACAGAAAAGAAATAAACTAAATAATGAGCATCATGGCAACACAAACATTTCAAAGCATCTGCACTACCGACTGCATCTATGCGTCGCTAATGATTGACGGCCGCACGGTGGCAAGTTTTTCTCGCCAGAACTTTAACAACATCAGCGAGGTGATTAGGCTGATGTATCACTTTGCCGGACAATTTGCCGGCATGGCACGAATGCTTGTGCGTAATCAGAGCAAAGGATGGAGCACCATTCTCCCACTTTCGTCGAATGTGCCGAATCCTAACTCCAAGCGTAAACCTGTTGCTAAAAACGGGCAATACCTCATTCCATGGTAACCCGCCACAAAGGAAATAATATACACCCCAACCATATAATCATCACACGAATGATTTAATACCATGACCAAAACGCATCAGTCGGCCCGGGATTTGCAAAAATTCCGGGTTGCTTGCATTTGCTGGCATCAAGCCTTGGCAACGAAACCCACTGCTCGATTAAACCATAAACACGTGCAATCACCCATCTTACTAAATATCGTCATAAAAAAATTTAGCTTGGAATGATGGTAATACTGATTTTTTTCAGTAATTTTACAACACAAAAACAGCTATGCACTCATGCCACCTGCACGCAGGAAGGTCAATACAGCAATAATTGGCTGATTTATAAAGGCATAGCACATAACAGAGGCTTATAATTTAGTAGAATTTTTATTATATTAATAAGAACTATTATGGTTTATACACAAGAAGTACAACACATGTGTTGTGTAGCAAAGGGTGCTAACCATCCTTCAGCTCCAATACCAGAGGAGGGAAAATGGGTTAGAGCAAAAGAAATCAAGGACATTTCTGGTTTTACACACGGCATTGGCTGGTGTGCACCACAACAAGGAGCTTGCAAGCTTTCGCTCAATGTGAAAGAAGGAGTGATTCAAGAGGCACTTGTTGAAACAATCGGTTGCTCGGGTATGACACACTCAGCAGCAATGGCAGCTGAAATTCTCCCAGGCAAAACCATCCTTGAAGCATTGAACACCGACCTCGTTTGCGACGCTATCAACACAGCAATGCGCGAATTGTTCTTGCAAATCGTTTATGGCCGCACTCAATCGGCATTCTCTGAAGGTGGTTTGCAAGTTGGTGCTGCTCTCGAAGACCTTGGCAAGGGTCTGCGCAGCCAAGTTGGTACTATGTTTGGTACATTGGCTAAGGGCGTGCGCTACCTTGAAATGGCTGAAGGCTATTGCACTCGCATGGCCCTCGACGAAAACAACGAAGTGATTGGTTACGAATTCCTTCACCTTGGCAAGTTCACCGAGGCTCTCAAGAAAGGAAAGACCCCAGAAGAAGCAATCGAAGCAGCAAAGGGACACTACGGTCGCTTCGACGATGCAGCTAAATATATTGACCCACGCAAAGAATAATTTAGGAGGACAACATTATGGCAATTAGAGAAGTAAAATTTGAATCTCAAGACCGTCGAATGAAGCAAATTCTTGCTGCATTGAACGAAAACGGCATTAAAGATATTGAAGAAGCTAATGCTATTTGCGAAGCTGCAGGTATCGACCCTTATTTGACTTGTGAAGAAACTCAGCCTATCTGCTTTGAGAATGCAAAGTGGGCTTACGTAGTTGGTGCTGCAATAGCTATTAAGAAGGGTTGCAAAAACGCTGCCGACGCTGCTGAAGCCATTGGCATCGGTTTGCAATCGTTCTGCATTCCCGGCTCGGTTGCCGACGACCGCAAGGTTGGCTTGGGCCACGGCAACTTGGCTGCTCGTCTTCTTCGCGAAGAGACCAAGTGCTTTGCTTTCTTGGCTGGTCACGAATCGTTTGCTGCTGCCGAAGGCGCAATCAAGATTGCTGCTAAAGCCGACAAGGTGCGCAAAGAACCTCTTCGCGTAATCCTTAACGGTTTGGGCAAAGACGCTGCAAAGATTATCTCTCGCATCAACGGTTTCACTTATGTTCAAACTGAATTCGACTATTTCACAGGCGAACTTAAAGTGATTGAAGAACACCCATATTCAAACGGCCCTCGTGCCAAAGTTAAATGCTACGGCGCTGACGACGTTCGCGAAGGTGTTGCTGTTATGTGGAAAGAAGGCGTTGACGTTTCAATCACTGGTAACTCAACTAACCCAACTCGTTTCCAACACCCAGTAGCAGGCACATATAAGAAAGAACGCGTATTGGCAGGCAAGCCTTACTTCAGTGTTGCTTCAGGTGGTGGTACAGGCCGTACTCTTCACCCAGATAACATGGCTGCCGGTCCTGCTTCTTATGGTATGACTGACACCCTCGGCCGTATGCACTCCGACGCTCAATTTGCAGGCTCTTCTTCAGTGCCAGCTCACGTTGAGATGATGGGCTTCCTCGGCATTGGTAACAACCCAATGGTTGGTTGCACCGTTGCTGTTGCTGTTGACGTTGCTACTGCCCTTTCAAAGTGAAAATTTTAGCCGAAAGCTATCATTTTTATTAAATAGTTAATCCCTCTTTGGCGAAATCGTCAAAGAGGGATTTCTTCATCACGGCATCTCGTACATCACACGGCAAATCCCACGCTGCGGCGCATCGGCACCTTCACCACATTCTCCAACGATTCATTCAAGGCTACGTCCTCGGCACGCACTATGCGAAGTTCGCTGACAGCAACGCTGTCAGCAAATCCAAATTGTTTCGAAACTCGCTGCGCAACATTGCTCACAATCACGTTCTCAACATATTCAGTCACCCAACGAGCATTGCTGAAGCAAGCGTCTTTTGCGGCAACCACCTTTGCAATTGTGGCTTTCATTGCAACTTCAGCTTCGGCATCGAGCTCATAGTCGAGTTGTTCAAGCAGATTCATTGCAATCGTTGCCAACTCGTCGGCAGCATAATCGGGGAATCGGAATTTGTGCGGAAAGCGCCCTTTCAAGCCCGGATTTGAGTTCATCATCTCGTTCATCTCCTTCTCGTAACCGGCAAGAATAACAATCATATCGGGGTCGGGCTGTGCCAACGCCGTAAGTAGCGACTCAATCACTCGTAGGCCGAAGTCCTCTTTTCTACCATTATATAATGTGTATGCCTCATCGATAAACAACACATTGCCACGCGCCATAGCAAGCACTTCGTTCACGTTATTCTCGGTGTCGCCAATAAAGCGGCCAACAAGCTTCGAGCGCTCAGTCACCACCACATCGCCCTGCGAAAGCAATCCCATTGAATGGAACACCTTGCCAATCATTTTTGCCACAGTGGTTTTCCCCGTTCCGGGATTGCCAGTGAACACCATGTGGTTGGGCACCGACAATGTTGACTTCAGCCCTGCCCTGCGGCGCATATCCATAAACCGCACTTTGTTTATAGCGAACGAGATGTCCTCCTTAAGCGTTTTCAACCCAATCAAGCCATTAAGCTCCTTCATGCTTTCGGCAAAGCCGTCGGCACGTCGTTCAAACGCCAAATCGTGCAAGTCGGCTGCAGTGACCAGCGACAATTGCTTCTCGGCGCCGTCGCGGTGCTTGTCGTACTCGGCAAACAGGCGTTTGTTGAGTCTGCCTTTTATGATAGCCATGAGCTTATCGTTAATCTGCTGCAACGCACTGTTGCCAAGCCCAAGATTCGCCGAATCGCGCTTTATCACTTGCTGAACAAGCAGCTCGGCATCAGCCGACAACTCATAGCTGAAATGATTAAACACCGACGAAACATAATGCACCAGCTCAAGCTCACTCTTGATTTGATACTGCAGCGGCTCGCTGTCGGCAAAATACCGTTTCAACGCAGGGTATGTGGCAAACAAAGCCTCAACTTCCTGCTTTGTGCCACACAGCACAACCGTCCATTCAATATCCTTTTCAAGATAATACAATATACGCTTCACCAGCACAGCATTCTGAGCTACCAACAACGGCGAAATGTTTCGCATGATTATGCCGTAAGCCTCGTTATTGAGAGTGCTCTCATAATCGTCAATCTCGATTTTTGTCATTTGCGCACAACAAATCTTCTCAAAATCCACTTCGCCCAAATCGTGGAGGCAAAGCAACTGAGGCACGGCAAATTTATTGTCGTAAACAATAAAACACCGGTTGACTGGCGTATATGCCCTAAATTTATGTCTACGCCATTTACGCAAAAGCCCCGACTTTGCCGACTCAATGGCAGAGTCAATCACACATGCCACTCCGGGAGTTTTGCATAACGACTCCCAACTTTGCTGGTTAATGCTCATTTCGGCAATAACCGACTCGCGGCTTTGCGGCACCGACTTACCACCTCCCACGCTTTCAAATCGCTTGCCATCGTAGTTGAACGTGTATGAGCCAATCGGCTCACTGCAATAGTACACAACAAACGTATACACATCGGGCAGCCACGCATAATCCGACTTTAACTGCAAATGCATGCGTCGGTCGCCACAGCTGTCAAGTCCCGCTTTGCCCATCGGCAAATAGTCGTCGTTGAAGCATTTCACCTCAACTTCGCAATCTTTATTAGGCGTCCCCGAAAAATAGAGTGATACAAAAACACCGCCATGAATCGGACGGGTTTCATAACGTCGAACCGAAAGGTCGGTCAATTCAATCGGCACATCTGTCGAAGTGTCGACTTCATCTTTTGCTTTATTGTGATTCATTGATAAACAAAATTCAGTCAATGCTTCACCAAAATCTTTTTCTTCAAAATCGTTTTCCATATTATTCATCTTTATTTTTGCGAAGCGGCTACGGCAAACTGCACAATATGGTTCGGCAGCCCCGACGAGTCGCTTCAAGGTTTATTAAAAAATATATAACAACACACTGATAGCATCGCATTGCTGAAAAGCATATTCAGGCGGCAAAAGCCCACCTCAAACACACCTCAAAACACGATGCAGCCAAGACGTCAAAGAGCGCAGCATTCCCTGTCAAAGAGCAAGATGCACCTTCTACTGCATGGTTCACGACCATACAAATCGGTTAATTAGGCATATCCTGAAACTCACGACAGCCTAACTTGCTTCATTTGCCATTGATGCTTTTGTCATTATATATTTTGCTATGTGTAAGGTGAATTATTGATTGTTTGTTTTCACACTATTGTGAACTATTAGAATGAAATCGCAGCAATAAGTTTAATGCCCATCAAAAAATTTAACGCCCCTCCCAAAAATAAATGCGAGCAGCGGGTTGAAAAAGGCCACTGCTCGCAAATCTACCAAATTATGTAATATCACAAATTATCCACTGTTATTCTTCCACTGCAAACATGGGATCCCACGATGGAAGCATAATTGGCTTTTGCTTAAGCATCTTCTGCACATCGGCAGGCACATACTTCTTGTCGATGACAAAGCGGAACATATATTCGTTGAACCACTCATCGGTCATCACCAAATTGCCCTTAAATCCGCTGCTTGCGCCCCAGCTGTTCTCAACCATCCAACGCGTCGGTGCCTTTGTGTTCATGTCAACGTCCACCGCAATCAGCGTCATGGCGTGCGACGAGCCACTTGCATGAGTGAGGATGCGCTCGCGCTTATCCATTGTCAGGTTCAAACCGAGCAGCGACTCATAGTCGAAATTCTTTAGGTCGCAAGTGCCCACCTGACGATTGAGGAATTTTCCCACATCGCACGAGATGTACATTGCATTGTTATCTTTGATTGACTCAATAGCCATTGGCTTGATGTCGTCGATTGGCAAATTCAAGTACACCCAATCGTGACCCTCATAGGTATGACGGTCGTATTGAATCTGATAAACCTTGCCGTATTCACGCGACGGGTCGTTCATCAGCAGCACATAGTCGCCAGTCAAATCCTTGTCGCCCCACAATTCTTTGTAGAACGATTGCGGAGTGTAAGTCTTAACGCTAATCACTGTGCCCGAGGTGTTCTTCATCTCCCAAGTGAATTCCTTTGGAGGAATGCCGTAAGCCAAAGTGAGAATGCGATAGATATTACCCAGCATTTTCACCTTTTCGGCTTCGAGTTCCTTCGTCTTGCTGCCCTTCTCTGCCATCTTGCGCAACTGCATGCCGTAGTCGCGGAGCTGCCATTTCAGTTGAGCTGAAATCTGCGAAGTGGCATTGCTCGATTGTGTTTCGGGCATTACCGACTTTGGAACAACGCCATATTTCTTCACCAAATCGGCAACGCCGGTGAATGTGCCACCGTCGCTCAATGGGTTAGAGAACAACCAATCAACAAAGCGGTCGTCAAATGGCTTGTTGGCGGTGTCGATTACACCCTGCAAAAACAGGTTCGACTTTTCCAACTGGTCGTAGAAGAACAAATAAACCTGCGACAATTCCAATTCAGGCAGGTTGTGTGCATTGATTGCCTGCGAACGAAGCACGTTCATTCCGGTGAACAGCCAGCAACGGCCCGATTGCTTTTGGTCGGTGATGCCTTTGGTGTGCACTTGATAAGTAAACTCGCCTTTCGACACGCCGTTCAGCGTAGAAATATCAGTGGCAAGTGTATTGAGCGAGGTGTGTGCCATGGCATTACGCACCACTTTGTCGGTGGTCGTCTGCGGTTGGCTCGACAACTGCTCAAGAACCTTTGGTGTGATGGCTGTCTGCCCAAATGATGCGAAGCACATGCTGGCGCCAATCACTGTTGATAACAAAACTCTCTTCATAAATTATATTTTCGTTGTTTATAATTATTCTCTTTTCATCACCACCTCATACGATTCGATTCGCACTTTCAGTTTATATGGTGTGGCACTTCGGCGTGGTTTTGGTCCGGCATAGTAATACAACCTTTTTGTGTCGAACGACCGTATTTTTGCCATAGTTGTAGCGCCTTTGGCAAGATTGCAGGCAATGGTTTCGGTGCGGCTGTGCAGCATCACGCCTTTCATGTCGGTGTAAACAAAGGTGATGGTCACATGGCCGATAGCGGTTTCGGTGTTGTTTGTCACAAAAAATGTTTCATAACGGTCGCTAAGCCGCTTGCTATACCCCTTAAGCACTATGCCGCCATCAACAAAGCCACGCTTGCCACTTTGCAAAGTGTCCGTGGCAACCGTGTCTAATGGCACGACAAGGTTTTCAGTTGCCACACGCTGTGTGGTCAACCCCTTGCGAGTGGTGTTCACACGCGCTGTTGCACTCATTGCAACAGCTGATGCCAACATTATGCCTATAATCTTTTTCATGCCATCAGTCAATTTCACAAATAACGTATCACTCCGCTTGTCGTACCATCGTCGTCGCGCGCCGGAAAAATCTTTCTGAACCCGAGCGGCACTTTTGCATCATCATATTCGGTGAGCAGCGAAATGCCTTTGAACAACGATGGCAAGAACCTTGCAAAGTTAGCGCGAAACCTAAGTTTCCACTTTGCTTTTACAAACGTCAGGATATCGCTTTCGCGTGACAATGTTGCTACACACTTCAAGGGACGCACCAACGCCGACTCACTCATTTCACTGTATAGCCACAATGCATATTTGTCGTGCTCGGCACTTGGCTCTACATAGCCAACGACGGTTCCTGGCAAAATATCGTAATCTTCCGAATCGACGTACACTATCCTATAGGTTAGCTTCAGGTCGCTTGCCTCGGCATCGGTTCGCTCAATCAGCAACGTGGTTTGCTCTTCGTTGTAATACCACAGCCCCTCGATTGGTTGCAAAGGCATTGACCGAAGCCTTCGTTCAACAGCATCGAGGCTGTAATCGCCGGCAACTATGGTTGAACCCTCAGGCAAAAAGTTATTATCCAGTGCCCGGCACAAGCCTGTGGCAGCATAGAATGCCAAGCCACACGCCACAGCAATATTTCGCATCACACGGCTCATATTCCGGGCAAAAAGGGGTTAAATCAGTTTGTTGCAAACCTATAAGTCAAACCAAAACTCAATATCTCCTTAAACTGCCAATAGTTCCATTTGTCGTTGCGTTTTGCACTCTTATCGTAACGCAGGTGTGTATAGAACTGGGTTATCAGGTTGCGGGTGACATTGAAGTTGAATGTATTTTCCCAATCGCCCTGCACATATTCATAATTCGAGAACACATACAGGCGGCTCGACCACGAAATGGCTTGGTTGAATTTGCAATTCACCTTTGCTTCGAGTTTCGAACCCACATCGTGCACAGTGTGATGTCCGTCTTTTATACCGAAATTTCCGGGAGAAGGATTAACGTCGCTCGTGCACATCTTCATATTATAAGAAACCGGCGAAATCGAAAGGTTCAGCGTTCGCCAGCCATCCTTGCTCGCGTTGCTGTAAGTGATACCCACTGCCACGTTCAGTTCGCCAGGGCTGAGAAACGAAGCCTTGCGGTTGTTGGTGTTCGACGTGTAGTTATTCAGCAGCTGTGTCTTAAACTGCATAGTAGCTGAATAATACCACTTTTTAATTGCCTTGATACCCACCAACGTGTTAATTTGCAACAGATCGTCGCTAATGCTGTAGCTGCGTATCGAGTCGTTAGGAGCCGAGTTGATACCCAACTTATAACGCACAGTGTTGGTGAACAAATAATTAGGATGAAGATTTTGGTTCAACTGCACAGTCCATTGCATGTCGCTAAGCACATTCAGCACATTGTTGCCGCCCTGATACCAGTTTTCCGACATATACGCCTGCGAGAATTGCAGAGAGGTGACAAACGTATGCAACCAGTTGTGCACCTTCACCTTTTCCATCTTGGCACCCACGCCCACATCGCCATAGTCGCGAGGCGCAATGCTGAGCGTGCGGTTCTTCGGGTCGACCACGCTGATGAATTCCTTTGGAGCTTCGGGCAGCTCGTTGGCATTATATATCACACGGTCGGGATACGTCACCATCGCAGCATAGCGCAGCCTATTCACCTTGTTGGTTTCCCTGATATCGTTGTTCAGCCAACTGCGGTCCACGTCCAACGCGTAATTGCCGTCGGAATTCCATGCAGCTATGGTGTCGGTCGAAAGCGTTTGATGACTGAAAATCAGCGGCACAAACGCATACGAAGACTGCAATTCTATTGTGTCGTAGTCAAGCGTACGCCAATCGTTCAGTGTAATTGCCGGCACACGCTTCAACTCAAGCGAAAGAATACTGTCAGCTTTACTCTGATATTTCAACGTGTCCTGTGTCTTGGCACTCACGCTTTGCAGCGCCATTGCTGCCGCCACAAAACTAATTATACTGCAAATGCGAAATGTAGTAATTCTCATGCTATATTTATTGTTTTATCTCTATATCCTAATGCAAATTTAGCACAAATTCACGTCAACAACAAATATTTATGAATTGTTATGAAAAATCATCCGCAACCACACTCTTCTATCATTAAATTGACACTTTCACACCCACAAACAGCGAACGCGGAATCATTGGTCCGTAAATATAGCCCGAGTCGCGCATCTCGCCGCGGTCAAAATCGTTCTGATAGCTGTTGAACAGGTTCTGAACGCCACCATTCAGCTGTAATGTAGCATAATCAAACACTCTGAAATCGTAAGACAGTTTCAGATTAGCATCGAAGAACGACGGCGTTTCAACAGCTACATCTACATCGGTGCCCGACCCCTGCAAGTGTTGCACAAGCATGCTGCCAGTGTAGGTGGCTGACAGCGACAGGGTGAGACGCTTTGTCGGGTTATACTTCAGTGTTGCGTAGCCATACAAGTCAGGCGTGCGGAACATACGCTTCACTGGCGGCACCCGCTCGTCTTCACTCCAATATTCGGGACTCTTATACCGGCTGCGCTGATAGGTAACACCCATCTGCATCTGAAAATGCTTGTTCCACACCGCTTTCGCTTCGAGATTCATACCCCACACTGTAGCGCCCGAGCCATTGTAACGCTCAAGCACCTGATTGCCTTTGGCATCAAATTCTTCGAGTTTTCGCAAGGCAAACACATCAGTGAGGTCGGTATAAAACGCCTCAAACAGCACGTTAGTTTGCACGCCTCCTATCGTTGCGTACCAGTCAACTGATGCGCTCAGGCTCTGTGAACTCTCCTCTTTGAGCCCATCGGCAAGCACCGTCACCACGCGTTCGCCTCCAACTACTGCCACATGAAAATCCTCGTCGTAGGCTTGCGGCGAACGGAATCCGGTGGAGTAAGATAATCTGAAATTCAATTGGTCCGATGGGTTGTAGCGTATGTTGGCGCGAGGCGACACTATTGCATTGTCAATCAGCGAATGTTTGTCGACACGAGCTCCCACAAGGAAACCCCACCGATTGGTGCGCCACTCATTTTGCAAATATCCCGAATAAATGTTCACCTTTTGGGTCACATCATGGTCGTAGCCCAGAGTCACGTCGTTCAAATAATTGTGATTATACTCCACGCCTGCTACCAACTCCGACGGCATAAACCACAATTTCTTGAACGAATGAGTGAACTGTGCACCACCCACTGCCACAAAATCCTTGGTTCTGCCATAAGCGTTTTCATCCATTCCGCTGCCGTAATAGCTGTTTCGGCGAGTGTTCTGCATTGCAGCAAACACATTCAACTTGTTGCTATAATCATCGTTCCAAAGGTCAAACGAGGCGTCGGCAGAATGTATGTTATGGTCGGTTTGCTCAGCCACCATTGCCATATGCGGCTGCAAATCAAGATTGTCGCCTCCTCGGCGATATTCGTGAGTGCCGTGGTATTCGAGTGTTAGTTTCGATAAATCGGACGTGCGCATAAACGTGCGCAAACCCATCGTTTGAGTCTTTAGCTGCGCAATCTCAGTGAATCCGTCGCCGTCGTGGTCGTAGCCGTCGCGCACGCGGTTCTGACCAAACACAAACGCACCTATTTTCTGGTTGTCGCTCACCACCGACGCATTCAGTGTGGTATTGTTGTCGAGGGCGCTGCTGTTTCCAATCGAAGTGAGCATATGCGAACCCTCAGCTGTGTTGTTCAGCGGGTCGCGAGTGATGATGTTCACCGTTCCTCCAATAGCCGACGAGCCAAACAAAGCCGAACCGCCTCCACGCATCACCTCCACTCGTTCAATCATGTTTGCCGGAATCTGCTCCAAACCATACACGCCTGCCAGCGCCGAAAAAACCGGACGCGAATTCATTAATATCTGCGAATAATGACCGTCGAGCCCATTAATGCGCACCTGCGTGAAACCGCAATTCTGGCAATCGTTCTCAACACGCACGCCAGGCTGGAAGTTTAGTCCCTCTGCCAAGCAACTTGCGCCCACCATGTCGAAAAGTTGACCGCCCACAACACTCACCAACGAACTGCTGTTGCGACGTTTCACCTCACTCTTATTGCCCGTAACCACCACTGTTTCAATCTGAAACACATCGGGCTTCAACTCAAATTGCACCTCGGCAGTATGCCCTTTGCGCACCTTCACTTTGCGGGTTTGTGGCACATAGCCAATGCCCGATATTTCAATTTCATAGTCGCCTTCCGGGATATTTTTCAAGAAATAATGCCCTGTTGCATCGGTGTTTGTGCCTATATTCGTTCCCAACAGGCGCACCGTCAAGAATGGAATGTGTTCGCCAGTTTCTTGCTCCACTGCATGTCCCTGAATGTGGGCGTCGGTCAATTGCTCTGCGCCCATTATCATAGTCTGCACCGATGCACAAAGCACCAGCGCTAATGTAATTAGTCTGTTCATTAATTAATTCTGTTTGTTGATTTTAGTAATAGAATGTGCTTTGACACACAACAAATTTCACCACAGCCAAATAGCGGTGCAAATAATCTAAGATTAAAAATACTCTATTTAATATAATTCAACAAACAGGTGGTCCACGACGATTAAAGTGCTCTAATGACGCAAAAACAGGCTGACTCAGCACCGGTTCATGGCCAAGCTCTCTAATCCATTCAATTGGCTCAACGAGAATCCTCGCCGTATCGTCGACAAACACCACATGGTTCAGTTGGGCTATCGAATAGACCGCCTGACTGCTGCTGTGATGTGCCTCAGTGAACGGGTGTGAGTGCCACACCTTCACGTTATCTACAACGTGATAGTGATAGAACAACGTGCTGCCGCAATATAATTCGCTCACGGCTAACACAAGCAACATTGCCAATACTCGTTGCTTCAACTCGATATGTCGGCTGTTCCTTTTCATCAATTATCGGGCTGCAAAGATAGCAATTATTTCGCTTCCTCGCAAACAGCACCATATCTGCAGGTGCTTAGAGCATGTGCATCAGTTAGCAGCCACGGCAATTTTCTTCGATTTGGTTGAGTAATGTACGCCGTCGCACGATATGCTTGCCCTATAAACGTATATTCCGCGCGGCACACGGTTGCCACTCGTGTCGCATAGTGTCCAGGTGATTGGCAGCGTTTCGCCAAACGCACTCTTGCCGCTTTGAGCAGTGCTCCACACTTCGCGTCCCATTAGGTCGAACACCTGCAGCTTCACGTTCAGCATTGCCTCGGGTCGATTGTGCTTAATGTAGAACACAGCATCGGTGACTGCCGGACACGCCGTTGTGTAAACATCGTAAAATTCGGGCTTTAACCCTTCTTCAACCACAAAGTTTATGGTCTTCTCGCTCGAATTACAGAACACGTCCCACACCTTCAAGCGCAGCGTATGTTCGCCAGGCGCGAGCCCCGATAGCGGATAAGCTATTGTGCCAGCATTGCCTTCGCTGTTATACGATGGTGTGAAATAGCTCGACACATCGCTATATGTGGTCACGCCGTCGACTTGCAACGTAATATCGTGCCCGATGCCGCCCGACGAGAAGTTAATTCCATCGGGGTCGAAAATGCTGGCTATCACCAATGGCGAGTCGTTAACCTTGTCGCCATCTACAAAGGTTGGGCTGTTGAGCACAAGGCTTTCAATTTCGGGTCCTTGGTCGTCGCCGGTCACTGTTTCGTCGTATCCATAAATATAGAATTGGTCGGTGCTGCCCATCGCCTCGCTCGCCTTGTCGTTGCTGTAAGCATAAAGGCAAATTCGAGCCGGACTGTAGTTGTCGAACGAATTTGTTGCAATAAGTTCGCTGGGGATAGTAACACGCACCTTGAATGTGCCGTTAGTCACCGAATCGCTCACTATGGCAAGGCGGTTACTTCGGTCTTGGAAGGCAAATTCCACACCATCATCGCCGTAGCCTAGCGTCACCACACTTTGCTCGGCATCGTAGAGCGTAGCAGCCAGATTGCCGCTAAAATCACTTGCCAATGCGCCGTCGGCATCAAGCACTCTGCCTTCGAATATCAACTGCTGACGCGCCTGGAATGTAGGCATATTGTCATCACCCACCTCGTAGCCGTTTATTCGTTCCACCTGAAGCACATATTCGGGATAACGCAAGCGCATTGCTGGGTCGCCAAACAACGCATAGCGCAAGCGGTTTTCGTCGCGCACGTTATTCTTGCCCAAACGCACAAATTCGCCTATTGTGTAATGCTTGCCCTCATTGTCGCGCGCAAAAGCATAGCGAGCTATGGCATTGTTGAGTGTTCCGTTGTTTGGTATATAGGCAACACGCGTTGCCGAAAGCTCGGCTATCACACCGCCGCTGCCATTCAAATACATCAACTCTCCGCCCGAACGCTCATTTCCATCGAACTTCGAGAAGCTGCATGTGGCAGCGAACAAAAATGGAAGTCGCCGGTTGTAAAGATTGTTAATATCATACCACGTGAGCATGCGTTCGCCAGTCCAGCTGGTGGTATTGGCGTGACCAATAAAGCTCAACCAAAATATGCCTTCGTCCATTTGCCTAAAAAACAAGTCGCGACCAACTTGGCACACTCTGGCGCCGCTCGAGCTCTTGTTGTCGTAGGCATCTACGTATATGCGGTTAAATTGATAGTCCTCTGCCCCGTTTTGGTTGTAAAGGCTAATAATTGATTCGGCTTGCTCCATGTGCTTCGCCGAGTTTTGGTCGTCGGCAATCACCGTAGCGCGAGTTTTCCACGCCCCAAAGTCGGCACCGCCTACATATTTATACAGCTTGTCAACCACCGCTTTGGCTTCAGCCACAGTGGCAACAGGCATACGGCCCACACCAATCGACAACTTCGAGGTGCTCAAGCTGCTGCCTTCGTTGTCGCCAAGCATCACCAGAATGTCGTCGGTTGTAAACGAGCTGTAGTCGCTTGTGCTCTCGTCGCTTTGCCAAGTCAGCAGCATTGGCTGACGGCTTGCCTTCACCTGCTCGGTGAGTTGGCGGTTATCGAAACTGCCACTGCCAAACAACAACAAGTGCTGCAATCGGTGCCCTTCGGCGTCGGTGCCACGGTCGTAGAACATCTTGCACAGCTTGCGGTATGCCATAGCATCGGGCGTACCCGACGAAAATTCGTTATATATCGGTTCAGGCTCAACAACCAACACGCGCATTCCGTCGAGGCTCTCGTGAAGGGCTGCTACACGCTGCGCCTGAGCGGCGAACTCTTTTGGGGTGATTATAATCAAGTCGGGAATTGGCTCACCATGAAGGTCTTGATTCTTCACTTCACCCACATAGGTGGGCGAAGGCACCTGGGCATCGCTGTTGAATGCCACATACGAGCGCTCGCCTCCGGCGCATGGCGCAAAAGCCATGCCACCCTCGCCCTGCTGAAGGTTCATCACCACAGGCGTGGCGGCATTTGTCACATCCCACACGTTGGTGTTTGCAGTTGCGCCCTCTATGCTTAAAGCAACCTGACCACTACTGTTGTAACCAAACTGCAGCATTCCGTCTGTCAAAGCCAATCTACGGGGATAATTCACCGTTATGCCGTCGAGGCGCGCCACATTCATCACACCTTCGGTCTGAAATCCAATGGTATATGAAAGCTCTTCCACCGTGGGAAGGCTGAACTTCTTCAGGCTGTACGACTCACGCACATACTGATGTTCGTCGTCGATAGGCGCAATCTCGTCGGCTGAAGTGCTGCTAAGCTGAGTGCCGTTAACGCGCAACATCAGACGGCCGTTTGAACTTCCCTGAATGTTTGCAGCAAACACCGTAAGCACACTTATTTCGCCGTCTGCCACATAACCGGGCAACGGCAACTTGAATGTCTGTGTAGTATTATAGCGAAAATCCTCGCCATAGAGGCGTTTTCCGCTCTCGCCCACCGAGACAAGTTCGCTCTCGTGATAAGTGCGGCCCACAATCTGGCTCACCACAGCTGCGTCAGGCTGCACCTCAGCAGTGCTCACTTCAGGTCTCAGTTCTTCGGCAGTGTCACCATCTGCCTCAGTGACAAAATAATAGCCAGCAACAGCGTAAGGATGCTGCTCCTGCCTGTACTTCATTCCGCGGTTGTCAACCAACCACCTCATTGGACCCACACCATAGAAATATATCGCATCGTTGCTGCGACTCACTGCCACTTGGGGCAGGTCGTCGACGTAATTAGCCTTGGTGAGCGACTCCGAAATAAGAGCACCACCATAGCCATATACCCGCAACCGAGAGATGTCGCTAAAGCCCCATCGACGGGCGTCGGCTGATGTTATGCGATACACGCCGCTCTCCGCAACGCTGATTTTCACCCATCGGCCCGCATTGAGGCGCGACTGCTGAGCATAGTGGTCAGCCTCAAAAGCCTGGCACACGCCCATAGCACATGCTGCACACACCAAGCCTGCCACCATTCGCAATATGTTGTTACTTGCCATAGTCTTGATTAATTCCCTTTTTTATCAAATTAGCGGCACCTGTGCAACACAGCACCAAATGCACACTATATCATAACTTAAACGTAGTTTACGGTGAATTTATTGCACAAATCTCAAAACAACACACCCCCAATAGCATTATTTTTTTTCATTAACGCCTCACCATTTGCCTTTTTGCAGAATTCTTTATATCTTCACATCGTTAATGTATAACACAACTAATCGCAGGTTTATACTTTACCCTCCATTTTTTGAACAACATTAATAACTAAACTGTATATACAAAAACCTTTATGAACAAGATTTTTCTCACAGCTTCAATCGTGGCAGCATGCAGCATATTTGCTTGTGGCTTGCATGCGCAAGACAACGATTTCGACCTTAGCTCGCAGCGAGGCGAAAAACAGGATGTGATGAGTGTACCCGGCAAGAAAGTCGACCATCAGGGCATCATCATCAACCCCACCCCTCACTCAATGCAAATCGACCGAGCAAACACATTAAACGCCTCGGCTGGTTTCAACGTAAAGGATGCAAAGAAGTGTTTCGACGAACAGATTGCCCGAGCAGGCATTGAACGCAACGCCAAAGGCATTACACTGCGCATCGACTTCGGACAAAAAATTGCAAAGAAAACTAATGTGAAAGCCGTTTCGGGAGCATATTCACTCTCAATCGACAAGAAAGGTGTGGAAATTAAGGGCTACGACGAACGTGGCGCTTTCTATGGGCTGATGACTCTGCAACAACTCATCGAGTCGCCGGCATGTAAAGGCGGCTCACTGCCCAATCTCACAATCAACGACTATCCCGACCTGCCCGACCGCGGCGTGGTTGAAGGTTTCTATGGCACTCCTTGGAGCCACGAAGTGAGACTATCGCTCATCGACTTCTATGGCCGACATAAAATGTGCACCTATCTCTACGGACCCAAGGATGACCCCTATCACAGTTGCCCCAACTGGCGCAAACCTTATCCCGAGAAAGAAGCGCGACAAATCAAAGACCTCGTAGATGCATGCCGCCGAAACTACGTTGACTTTGTTTGGGCTATCCACCCGGGACAGGACATCAAATGGAACGAGGAAGATTACAAGAACCTCGTGAACAAATTCAACTTGATGTATGATTTGGGCGTCCGCACATTTGCCATCTTCTTCGACGACATTTCGGGCGAAGGCACCAACCCGGTGAAGCAAGTGGAACTGCTCAACCGTCTTCAAAAGGAATTTGTTGAAGCTCGCGGCGACGTTAATCCTCTCACCGTATGCCCTACCGACTACTCACGCCTGTGGGCTAACCCCACTCCTCAAGGCAGCTTGGCAATCTATGGCAACACTCTCCACCCGTCAATCAAGGTGTTCTGGACTGGCGACGTGGTGTGCAGCGACCTCACTGCCGACACCATGCACTGGCTCAACTCGCGCATCAAGCGCCCGGGATATTATTGGTGGAACTTCCCGGTGACCGATTATGCACGACACATTGTCATGCAAGGTCCAACCTACGGGCTCGACACTTCGCTCTCCAACAAAGACCTTTGTGGCTTAGTGAGCAACCCTATGGAGCACGGCGAGGCATCGAAACTCGCCCTATACGGCGTGGCTGACTACTGCTGGAATATTGCACCTTACAACCCAATCGACAACTGGGAACGAGGCCTCGCCGAACTTACACCCGATGCTCTCGACGCTTATCGCACTTTCGCCATTCACTCGTGCGACACCGAAACAGGCTATCGACGCGACGAGTCGTGGGAAACCGAGACTTTCTCAATCGACCGCTACACTCCGCAGCAATACGTCAATCTGCTCAACGAGTTCAAAAAAGTTTCTGCCACCGAAGCAACAATGAAAACTCGATGCGCCAACAAGCTGCTTATGAAAGAATTGTCGCCTTGGTTGGAACAATTCACGCTGCTTGGCGAGCGCGGTGTACGCGCCCTTGAGTTGCTCGACACCTACAAACAGGGCAACTACGCCAAATTCTGGCAGGACTACGTGAACAACATCATGACTGCCGACCAGCGCAAAGCCTACGAGGCTCACAAAGTGGGAACCATGAAACTGCAGCCGTTCTACGAAACAACCATGGACGACCTCAGCGATGCATTCTTCGTCTCGCTTACATCTACACGCCCCACAACCCTCAAGGCAATCGGTTCATTCCCGACACTGCGCACCACACAAAGCAAACAAATGTTTGACGGCGACACCACTTCATACTATCACTCGGGCAAAGGGCAAAGTCGCGAAGGCGACTGGTTTGGCGTTGACCTCGGCGAAGTGAAGGACATCAACGAGATTAACATCCTGCAAGGCCGCAACTCGGTGGACGACGTAGATTATTTCGACCATGCCACCCTCGAATACTCTGCCGACGGCAAATCGTGGACAACACTTATTGCCGAAATGACCAAACAATACATCATCAACTGGAAAGGCACTGGTGCAAAAGGCCGCTACATCAGGCTGCGCAAACTGCCTTCGGAGAAAGCGAACTGGGTTGCCGTACGCTCGTTTGTGGTCAATCCTGCCGACGAATCGAAACTTGGCTTCAAAGTCAAAGCAAACGACATGAAGGCCGCACTACGCGCCTTCGACAGCCACCCGGGCACATCGTTTGAATGCAACGAGCCATTTAGCTTCAGCGTCGAGAAGCCTGGCGTGAAATCTTGCATCATTCTTGCCAAGACACCTAAAGGCAGCTCAGTGACAGTAACTCAACTCGATGCCGCCGGCAAAACTCTCAGCACCCAGTCGTTCGACAAATCGTACATTCAGTTCAACATTGCTGAAGGCACAAAGTCGGTCGCAATCGACGGCAAGACTGAGATTTACGAAATCATTCAAAAGCAGTAATTGCCGCAAGCTTCTGCCATTTGAGCAACTCCTCAGCAACATAGCTGAAATGGCATTTTGGCTAAAAACCTGTTTCATTAAATCGACTCCTAAAGTGGACAAGACTTTAGGGGTCGATTGTTTTGCATCAGAAGCTTTGGCATGCCCTTATGAAGCAGCCAAGGCAACGCTATCCAACAATAAGTTCGAATGAAAATTCCACGAATATTGACTCTATTAATGAAGAATTGTGCAAAAATTATTATCTTTGCAGAGATAGAGGGCTGAAAAAAGATGCATCGAAGCTTTTGCTTATAGCATAGCTGGCTATATGAGTATAAATCTTCTCAATTACACACAAAAGTAAGGCCATCCAAAGCAGTCCCACGAGTGAAACGACATGAAGACAGAGTCGAATAATCAAAGCAAGACATTGCTGCCTGAGCCAACGCTTAGGCGGCTGCCTTGGTATTTGGCTTATGTGAGCCAGCTACGGCGAAGCGGCGTTGAGACGGTGTCGTCAACGCAGATTGCCAAAGAAATATGCGTTGACGCCTCACAGATTGCTAAGGATTTGTCGTTTGTTGCCATACGCGGCAAAACACGAATTGGCTACGACGTGGTTGAGCTGGAGAAACAGCTGAGCGACTTCCTCGGCTTCAAGCAGACTCACAAGGCGTTTATGATTGGCGCCGGCAGTCTGGGCGGAGCATTAATTCAAGACCGCGGTTTGATGCAGTACGGGCTAAACATTGTGGCAGGATTCGACACCGACGAGAAAGTGGTGGGCAGAACCATAAACGGCGTGCCAATATTCCACATCAACGAAATTAAGCGGCAACAGGCGCTTTACGAAGCTAAAATTGCCGTGCTTGCCGTGCCGGTGGAATGTGCTCAACAGGTCACCGACCAAGTGATTGAAGCTGGGCTGAAGGCGATTTGGAATTTCACTCCCTTCCGCATTAAGCCCAACAAGGAGATTGTGGTGCAAAACACATCGATTTATGCCCATCTTGCCCTTATGTACAACCGCATGAGGGAGTGAGACAAGCGCACTGAAAACTAATTATGAAACGAGAAGCAGATGAAAATAATTGCATTAAACAATAACTACGACACCCCAGCCACAACGATGCAAAACGGCGTGACGGTGATGACCGACAGCTCACTGGCAAAAAGCGGCAAACCATGGTTTGTGCCAGATTTTGCCGAGAGTTTTAGCTATACGCCTCACATTGTGCTGCGCATCGGGCGCCTTGGCAAAAACATCGGACAGCGATTTGCGCTGCGTTACATCGACGCTGTCACCGTGGGTTGCACGGTGAATGCCTCGGGGCTGGATAGTGCACTGGGCAATGCATTCGACGGAGCCGCCATGCTGGGCGAAATGATGCCGGTGGAGCAGGCTGGCGACTTGGCTGCGCTTACGGCCACCGTGACCAACGGCTCGGATACCACCGTGTGCCGCGCTGGCGAAATGGCAATGCCCATCGACGAAATTATTGCTTGGGTAAGCCGATATTTCACTCTGAAAATCGGCGACCTGATTTACACCGGAGCCACCGGGCTGTGGACTCCACTTGCAATAGGCGACACAGTGCGAGGCTCGATAAACGGCGAAGCGATGCTTGACATTCGCATCAAATGACCCGTATTTAAAGGACTTGGCTGCGATTGCGTCACCGCAACGCTCTTTTATACACAAAAGAAGAATAATTACAATACGACAATATCAAAAAAAATAATACGTAAGTTTTATGAAGAAATTGAAGTTTGCCAAATATTATCTTTCACTGGCGCTGGCGGGCTGCATGAGCATCTCTGCTCACGGGTTTGACGCCTCAAAATATGCCTCTTCGTCGCGTCTGGCAAGTGGCAGATGGGTAAAGATTGAAGTGAAGCAAGAAGGCATGCACGAAATCACATTCGACCAACTGGAACAGATGGGATTCAGCGACCCCACAAAAGTGAACGTCTACGGGCAAGGAGGCTATACGTTATCCGAAAAGCTCGACGGCACAGCAGTCGACGACCTTGCCCCTGTGTCAATAGGCGTTTCGAACAACAAGATTTACTTCTACGCAAAAGGCGTTGTAAACCTCGAGTTGTCGGGCAGCAGCAGTGCCCGATATGTGCGAACACTCAACACATACGCCAACAGCAGCTATTACTTCATCACCGAGGACGACAACAAGCAAAACATCATCAGCGACTATCGCACCACTGCAATTTGGGGCATAAACCTGCGCGACAAGAGTCTCGACTATGCTTATCACGAACAAGACCTGAACTCCTACAGCCTCTCGGGGCGCGACTTCTTCGGCGAATCGGTGGCAACCGAAACCCCATTTGACGTACCAATGAGCAATGTTTGCGCCGACACTCCCATTATGGTGCAATGTGCCATTGGAGCTGCCGCCACCGAAAGCACATCGCTGCTGTGCAAGCTCAACGGCGAGCAAGTGCCTTTCTCTGAAAGCGCTGCTGCAATAACAGTGCCTTCGGGCTTCGAATCGTACCGCAACGTATCAGCCTACGCCACATTGACTGCTCAAGCCGATGTTGACAAATACACCTTGTCGATTGCTCCTAACGAGCCCGACAAAATCAAAAGCGCATTCCTCGACTATTTCATTGTGACCTATTATCACAAGAACGAACTGAATGGCCGCAACCAAATACACTTGGGCTACAACAACCTCGACACCTACGACAAAGTGGGAATATACGACGAGTACGATGCGCTGCAAGTGTGGGACATCTCTGACAAAGCCAACCCCAAACGCATTGAACTGCGTTCGCGCACCGAATCGGTGTACGACGAAGAACTTGAAATCGACATCGACCTTACAATAAAAGAATTCACCTACGGCAACACCGGCACTGCCGAGTTTGTGGCTTTCAACCCCGAAGAACAATTAATGCAAATTGCCGGCTATGAGGTAATCGACAACCAAAACATTCACGCACAACCCACTCCCGACTATGTGATAATCTGCCCCAAGCCGCTCAAAGAACAAGCTGAGCGTCTGGCACAATTCCACCGCGACAACGATGGCATGGACGTGCTGGTGGTTGACCAACATCAGGTGTTCAACGAGTTTTCGTCGGGCACACCTGATGCCACTGCATACCGATTGATGCTGAAGATGTTCTACGACCGCAATCCCGAGAAGCTGAAATATCTGCTGATGTTTGGCGGCGGATACTTCGACAACCGGCAAATGCTGCGCAACAAGGGAGAAAACTATTTGCTCACATTCCAAGGGCCCAACAGCAATAGTTTTGTGCTCACCTACGTTTCCGACGACTACTTCGGCATGCTCGACGACAATTCGGGCGCAAACATCACCAGCGAAATGCTACGCCTTGGTGTGGGCCGTCTGCCAGTTGTGACAACACAAGAAGCATCGGACATGGTGGACAAAATAATTGCCTACGCTCAAGACACCGACTTCGGCAATTGGCGCAACAAGATGATGATTATGGACGAAGTTGGCGACGAAGACATGCACACCATTCAAGCCACTAAGCTGGAAAGCATGATTAAGGAAACCGACGCCAGCGAATTCGACATCAAACGCCTTCACATTGCTGCTTACACCCTCAGCGACGGCAATACAGCAAAAGGCGCCAACAACGTATATGCTGCCAACTTGCAACTTGCCAACTTCTTTAAAGAAGGATTGTTCTTTGCAACATATATGGGGCACGGCAGCTACGGCAGCCTGTCGCAGAAACTTGTGTGGAAAACGGAAGATGTAAAAAACACCGTTGTAACCCGCTTGCCGATACTGTCGATTGCTGCCTGCGACATTGCAAACTACGACAGCAACACCCGCGGAATTGGCGAATATATGATAATTACCCCACAACGCGGCTGCATTGCCCTGCTCACTTCAACTCGAAGCGTTGAGGCATCGGAAAACGATGTGCTCAATCGCGCATTCATTAAAGAAGTGTTTACGGCAAATGCCGACGGCTCGCAACGTACCCTCGGCGAAGCATATATGCTTGCAAAACAATCGTTCGGAAACGCCGCCTCACGCAACAAGATGTGCTACACCCTCTTTGCCGACCCTGCCCTGAAAATCAACTTCGCAAAGAAATTGGTGAATGTTACTTCGGTTGGCGGAAACAACCCTGAAGATGAAATCACGCTAAAACCAATGACTAAAGTGGACATCGAAGGCACCATCTGCAAAGCTGATGGAAGTGTCGACACCGATTTCAACGGCAACATCACAGCTTCGATGTTCGACGGCGAAACACTTTACCGCACCATCACCAACGACACTGAATCGATAGATGTTTACCACAATCGCCAACTGTTGAGCGAATCTGGCACAACCGTTGAAAACGGAGTGTTCAAGGTGACAATGCTTGTGCCCAAAAACTGCACAGCCGGAGCTAAAGGAGTAATCAGAATTTACGCCAACACTTCTGACGGCGCCACATTGGCTAACGGAGCAATCAACAACGTAATCTTTGCCGAATACGACGAATCGGATGCCGAAACCATCATCGACACTCAAGCTCCGGCGATTGAAAAGATGTATATCAACGACGAAGCAGCATTTGCCAACGACATCAACGTTCCTGCAAATTTCACGCTTCACGTTGCTGCAACCGACGACACTGCTTTCGGTAATCCAAGCCAAACCATCGGCAAGCAAATAACTCTGCTGCTCGACGGCACCACATTCTACGACGAAGTGCGTTCATTCACAACCTACGACAACAACGGCGCATCAATGACGCTGGCCATGCCTATCACTTCGCTTGCCGAAGGTCAGCACTCCCTAAAAATCACCCTTCACGATGCAGCAGGCAACAGCGCCTCGCAAACCATATCGTTCATAGTGGTGAATGCTTCACCCGATGCTGAACTCACTGTCGACAAATCAATCGCCACCGACAAGGTTACATTCTCGCTCACACACAAGTTTGCCACCGAACCAACGGTGAAAATCTATGTCACCGACCATAACAACCACGTGGTGTGGAGCAAAGCCGTCGACACGCTTGAATGTGAGTGGGACCTCACTGACAACGACGGCAACCGCCTGCCTGCCGGTGTTTACCAATTCTTTGGAACAGCAACCACCAGCAGCCAATCGGCAGGAACACCAATTTCGCGTCTCACCATTCTCGAGCCGTAAATTTAGC
Organism: Muribaculaceae bacterium; assembly: GCA_051871555.1. Lineage (GTDB taxonomy): Bacteria > Bacteroidota > Bacteroidia > Bacteroidales > Muribaculaceae > SFTJ01. Next base: position 31,727 of record JBJECZ010000084.1, read on the forward strand.
TCCTTCCAAATAGCCCTAAAGGTGCTGCATCAGACTTTACATTCTCGATGCAGCATCTTTTTTTATTTAGTCATTTTCGAAGCCCCACACAATAAAACAATATAAATGTAAGTTATTATGATTAGATGAAATTTTATTTCTAAAGCAGACAATGAAAAGAACAATAACAAAATCACTGCTCACTCTAGCAGCATTTTGCTTTACAAGCTCGACTCTTTTTGCCGAGGACAATATCAAGAACGAATTCAACCCCATCACAACAGGTGTGACTTCGCTCAGCATCACCCCCGACGCACGCGGTGCCTCGATGGGCGACCTGGGTGCTGCCACCGACCCTGATGTCAACTCGCAATTCTGGAACGCATCGAAATATGCATTCGCATCGTCGCAAGCAGGTGTGTCGCTGTCATACACCCCTTGGTTGCGTAAACTCGTCAACGACATCTTCCTTGCCAATGTGGCAGGATACTGGAAAGTGGGCGGTGGCGACAACCAAGCCGTGAGTGCTTCGCTGCGATATTTCTCGCTTGGCGAAATCACTTCGAAAGACTACGAAGGTGCCGTAATGTCGAGCATCAACCCGTTTGAAATGGCTATCGACCTCGGTTATTCGCGCAAACTCTCAGAAAGCTACTCCATGGGCGTTGTGCTCCGATATATCTATTCCGACCTCGGATTCACCGACGGCGGCTCAAGCGACCGCACCAAGGGCGCATCGGCATTCGCAGCCGACATCTCGGGTTACTTCACAACCTACCCTATTATTGGCAGAAACGAATGTCAATGGTCGATTGGCTGGAACATCTCAAACATCGGTTCGAAAGTGGGATACAGCGGCGGAAACAACCCTGCCTTCCTGCCAACAAACCTAAAACTCGGCACGGCATTCACCTTTCCACTTGCCGACTACCACAACCTGACACTCTCAGCCGACTTCAACAAACTGCTTGTGCCAACCCGCCCTCGAAGCTCCGACTATGAGGATAACGAACAATACGAACAGGCACTGCAAGATTGGAAGGACATGTCGCCAATCACCGGCATATTCAAGTCGTTCAGCGACGCTCCGGGTGGCGCTAAAGAAGAATTGCGCGAAATCAACTATTCGCTTGGCGCCGAATACTCCTATAACCAGCAATTTTTTCTTCGCGGCGGCTATTTCCACGAAAGTGCATACAAGGGTAACCGTCAATACTTCGGATTTGGCGCCGGCTTTGCCTTGAATGTTATCAAAATCGACGCTGCTTATATGATTGCAACAGCACAAAGCAGCCCCCTCGACCAAACTCTGCGCTTCACACTTTCGTTCGACATGGACGGAATAAAAGAATTGTTTGGCGGAGGCCGCTGATAAATCAACGAAACATCACCTTTTATTATACAAAGAAATTATGTTTAGAGTAGGTATGGGTTTCGACGTCCATCGCTTGGTTGAAGGACGCGAACTATGGCTTGGTGGCGTAAAAATCGACTATGAAAAGGGGCTGCTTGGACACAGCGACGCCGACGTGGCTATTCATGCGCTGTGCGACGCAATGCTGGGTGCTGCAAACCTTGGCGACATTGGTCACCACTTCCCCGATAAAGACCCAAAATATAAAGGAATCGACAGCAAGAAGCTACTTGTCGAGGTCAATCGCCTTATTGACGCACAGGGATATGAACTTGGCAACGCCGACATAACCATTTGCTGCGAACAACCGAAAATCAACCCACACATCGTGGCAATGCAAGACGCCTTGGCGTGGTGCCTTAATTGCAGCGCAATGAGCATCTCAATCAAAGCCACCACGACCGAAAAGCTGGGCTACACTGGACGCGGCGAAGGAATTGCTGCCTATGCCGTGGTATTGCTCAAGAAGAAATCGAGCGATTATATGCCCTACACCATGTAATCGCCCCGTTTTTTTTGTTGAAAATCAAACGCAGATTCTACCTGCAAGTGCAAAATTAAGCAATAAATTTGAAGAATTC
>JBJECZ010000085.1:0-7814 GCA_051871555.1 Muribaculaceae bacterium
TTATTGCTGTCCGGTAAAACTCAAATGAGCATAGAAAATCTGTCCGAAGCTCCTCAAAATCAAGCTTCGGACTTTCTTTTTCCAAAAGTAAGCCCCCTCTAATCGAAAAGTGTAGGTTCGGGTGGTGCTTTTTGTGTCTCTTTGGCAAGAATATCATCCCATTTTTTATCAGGATTTTCCATGAACGCGACAAAATCAATGTAATACATAAGCGTAAGGCGCACCATGGTGACCACCTGGGAGAATGCGCAATTCCTTTTGATGCTTCTTGATAGTACTGTAATGAGTAAGTTAGCAATCAACACTACCCAAGTCTGTATCTGTATGGCGTTGACGCTGTCACCATAGAAGAAGTGTAGAGGGAAATTCTGTTTGAGCTGTTTATATAACGACTCAATGGCCCAACGCAGACGGTAAATTTCGGAAACGTCTTCTACTGTGAAATCAAAGTTGTTGGTCAATAATACGACCGGTTTCTTGTTCTCATGGAATATCTCAACTCTCCGCGCCTCATGTGTCAGTTCGCCTCTGGTGAACTGCACTTTCTGGTCTATATGGGTTACAAGTCCCTTGGGATTGACGTAGGTGACAGATCCTATCACCCTATAATTGAGATTCTTCTTCATTTTAGTAACATAGCATACCCCCTCCTCGGTAAGCCGTTGGAACTGGGCAATATCAATATATCCCCTGTCCATGGCCAACGTGGAATCCTTTGGGAGATGGACTTCCTTGAGAAGGTAGTGGTCATGCTTTGCGGCAGAGGTGAGCTGCACTACCATCGGTACGCCCACATGATACTTCATCACGGTATGAACCTTCATCCCGCCTTTCTTCTTTCCTGATTTCGGATGCCGTCCAACTCCTTTGAGTATGTTGTCAAAGAGGGTGATTGTGGTAGAATCCATCATGTAGAGCAGTTTCTCCCAATCCTTGGGCTCGTGAGTCTGCCCCTTATAACTCTTGGGAGGGCGGCTGTCCGCTAAAAACCTGGCATACTTCTCCAACAGGTACGCATATACACGGGCAAAGTACTCCTGGGGACGGCGTATGTTCGCTTCGGCAAGCGTACTTCGCCTGACCAGGTAGTCCATTCCGAGATGTCTGAGCTTGTGGGCCTCTGCCTTCATCCCAATCTCCAGTTCACGCAGGGAATCAAAGTGTTTGGGGACACCGAACAGCATCACGACAAGATGCTGGTATCCGTCAAATCGCTTCACATAGGATTCGCTTCCCGGGGTCGTGCGGCTAAGTTGAAGGATTTTCTCCTTCTCCAGCAACTTTAGTACCTGACTATACACCGGCTGTCCGGTAAAATAGCTATCTTTGCTCATGGTTATTTTTTTAGATTTAGCAACAACAAAGATAACCCAAAAGGGCTGATACCTCGTGAGAAGTTTCAGCCCTAATTTCGCTTACTCATAAAAGTTTTACCGGACAGCAATAACTAAATTTAGTGTATAAATTCCATTTCCACCCAATTTTTTTGGGCAAAAGTGGCGGTTCCCACCAAATGTTTCCGGACGAAAATGGTAATTTCCACCAAATGTTTTTGGGTGAAAACGGCGATTTTAATCGGCTGTGCTGAGGGTGTTCCAGAATGTTACATCATAGGGCAAATGATTGGCATCGAACATCTCGCTTGGATTATGTCCTGCATCGGGAATGATGGTGAGCGAATGTTTGATTTTCAATTTGTTGAGATATTGTGAGAAACGAGGAATTATGTGGTTGCCGTTCTCGTCATAAAGACGGTCGTTAGTACCAACAAATATGCGAATATTCACACCCAATTTGCCTATTTTCTTAGCATTTTTCTTGGCAAACACCTCGGGCTGGTTAGCTTCGAAATATTTGCGTGAGGCAGGATTGTCGACATCGCCAAACGTACATTCAAGAGCGCGCTTGAGCGGTTCTTCGTTCCAAGCCACCACAGCACCAGCCACCGACGAGGCAGCACCGAACAGCTCGGGATATTTCATTGCCAGGCGCATTGCGCCGCATCCACCCATCGAGAAGCCCTCAATTCCGCGGGCTTCGCGCGTGGCTATGGTGCGATAATGTCTGTCAATAAATGGGATAAGGTCTTTTATCAGCACATCTTCAATCGGTCCGGTGGTCACCTTCGGGTCGCTCATATTGCCATTCACATACCATCCAATGGGCATAGCATGAGGGCAAACCACAATGGCAGGCTTCATCGAGCCGTTGGCTATGGCACTATCGATGCGCGCAATCATCCATCTTCCCTCACGCTGATTGCCGGTGCCGCCATGCAGATAGTATATCACCGGATAGCGCAAGTTGCTTTCGTGATAGCCTTTGGGCAGATACACCATACAGCTTCCCTCGGTGCCCTCGCCACGTTGTGTGGTGGGATAAAGCAAATATTCGCAGCCGTTGGCTACATCGCGCACCGGGTCGACCCAAGTTTGCTTATCAACCCATTGCGAGAGAATCTGCTCCTGAGTGCGCCACCCCGGGTTTAAACGCTCGCGACTGCCAAGAGCCGAGCAAGCCGAATTATAGCCCAACGTGCCCGAACCACGTTTTCCGGTAGGAAAATACACGGTGTTGCCGTCGCGGTCGCGCGAGTAGATGTGAGCCTCGTCGGTGAGCTGCTCCTCGGCACGTACAAACGGCTTGTTGAGCGGCAGTTTGGCACGCTTCATCTCGCTTTGGCGCGTTTGCTTCGACAGCCATTCATACGCGGCAAACGTGCTATGCCCGTAGAACCACGCCGACATGTGGCTTACATTGCCCATAAGATTAACCTGATATATGCCCAAAGGATAATCGGCGGAAGGAGCGACCAACTCGCTCACCAAACGGTTGCGGCTTTCAACGCCCTCTGCAGTGATGCTGCCGGCATCAAGCACCAAATCGGCGCTTTTCACCTCAACGCCAGCCAAATCATTATACATCAATTGATATTCGTAGTTCTCGCCAACGGTGCATAAAAACAGAATATTATCGTCGGAAATCATATACATCCAATTGTTGTAGTCGGCAGGATTGCCGTGAGCATCGGTTTTCCATATGATTCTGCCGTCAGCCTCGGCATTATAATATCGCTGTCCGGCAAACACCACTTCCTTGTTGAAATTCTGACCCCATTTGCACGACAGAGGCAGCAAACCGGCAAAGTAATTGTCGCGCTGCGAAGCCATAGCCAAAACGGTCATACCGCCCATCGATTGACCGGATCCATAGATGCGGTCAGCCGACACGCTGTAAGTTGACGTGAGCTCATCGAGCAGTTGCCAGATGGCTGGAGCAGCACAGCTGAGAGTCCAATTGTCGCGCGAAATGCGCAGATTATACGACGGATGTTCAGCATCCATATAATACGTTTCAGAGATGGCAGGACACACCACAATGGCACCTCCTAAACCCTGACTCTTAAACAAGTTTTGAAACCTTTCTGAAGCATAGTTGGCAGGACCTTGACCCTCGCAAAGTGTGAGCATCGGGTTGGTGTCCATCGAACCGGCATCGTGAATGTGCAGCACCAAAGCATACTGCTTAGCAGGGTCGTAATCCTGTGGCACATATAGTGCATAGGGCAAATCGAAATCCCAATACTTGCCGTTAGCCTCATCAAAGCAATGTGTGGCACGAAAAGCCTTAGCCACCTCAATTCCACGAGCCTTATAAGCCTCGGCATCTTTGTCAATCATGTGAAGCTGATATTGCTCAATGCCCTCGATGGTGTAAGTGCCTTCATTGGCATAGATGTATCGCTCGGGCTTGCGTTTGCTGCCGTCCTGCGGATTGATGCCCACATATTCAAATTCGTGGCTGTTGCTTACAGCCTCGGCACTCGGCTTAATCACGCCTCGCGAGGTGGTGATGTTGGTCAACTGTTTCACACTCGCCACCATAGTTGCCAACCACGAACGGGCATACCTGCCAGCACTATAGTCGGTGTTAAGTTCAAACACCACATAGCAGCCTTTGCCGCTTGGCGAATTGCTCACCTCAGGCTTAGAGTTAACGTAAACCTTTGTAACCTTACCCGGATTGACGCCGGCGTTAATGTCGCGTTCGCCAAGCGATGTGCCATAGTTGGTAACCTCAAACATTTCGGGCGTGAGTTTGGCACCCTGAATAATGCCATTGTAGTGCGCCACTATGGCATAGGGCTTCGAGCCGTCCATACCCACTTTGCCGAGCACAGTGACCTTCTCAATGCCGGTGGCACACTTCACTTTAGCAGCGGCATCAGCCTTGACGCCGCAAATGGCAGCTGCTCCAGCTAAGACAAGAGCAACGCCTAATCTGATAAGATGTTTGTTGTTCATGTTTATTTGGAGTGTTTCAGGGCTTATACCCTTAGTCTCTACCAAGACTGTTCTAATAAGTGAGAATCCGAAAAATTTATATGCGTATTATGTTAATTATCGTTGTTTGAGCCAGTCGAGCAGACGCTGCATCACCTTTGGCGATAGCGTTTGTTCGATTCGCCCATAGTCGGCGGTTGGTTTGCTGCACTCCTGAAACAGGTGGTTGTAGTGCAACCCGTTTTCAATTTCCAGCTTTTTGCCGCCATACGAGGCGTATAGGGTGGCAGCGTTTATGGTGGCGTTGACCTGCACATCGTTTGCGCCATAGAAAGCCAGCATAGGCTGCCGCATGGCATTGAGGTGAGGAATGGCGCAATAGCGCACAAAATAAACATACCACGGCGTGGTCATCACCATAATCTGACTGTTTACATTAATCATTTCTTGAGCCGACTTGCCGTCGGTCATGATGTGGTAAAGGCGGTTTCTGAGCAAATCGGTGTCGTTAATGGTGTCGATGGCAGCAAACGTCTGCTCGAGAATTCTGCGCTGGTCGGCAGTGATTTCAATGCCGCGCATTCGTGCCATATCTTCGTTTTGCGTAATCATCAGGTCTTTGCCTTTTACCACCGGAGCCGCCAGCGTGCTGATGAACTTAACGTCCTTTTGATGCTCGGCAGCCAGCATGATGGCAATCTGCCCACCCTCGCTGTGACCAACCACACCAATCTTCTTTTTATTGATTTCGGGCACCGATTGCAGATATTTCACTGCAGCCAGCGCATCTTGAGCAAAATCGGCAGTGGTGACATCGGGCGACAATGCCGACGAACCGCCAGTGCCGCGGTCGTCGTAGCGCAACACGGCAATTCCGCCGCGCGTGAGATGGTCGGCAAGCACCGCAAACGGCTTATGCCCCATCACCTCCTCGTCGCGATTCTGCTGCCCGCTGCCCGACACCAGCACCACGGCTGTGAGATTCTTTTTGCCGGCAGGCTTAGTGAGCGTGCCCGTGAGAGTGACATCGCCATGGCTGAAAGTTACCTCCTCAACATCGTAGGGGAACGGCGGTTGCGGTGTCTGTGGACGCTCAAGATAGGGATTGGTGCTAACAAAAGCCATTTCGAAAGGCAGCTTAGCCAACCCCTGGCGAAACGAGCCGCTGAAACTGTTGTCGGCATCGCTGAGCGTGCCGCTGATGAGAATGCCCATACGCTTCACGCCCACAGTAATGCTGTTGGCGGCAACCGTAAGCGTGTCGCACTCGATGTTGAACGCCATCTGGTCGGGCGAATCCATCCACGCCACCTTGCCACCCTCGGCAATGCGTACAGCCAGCGATAGGGTGGTGGTGCCCAAATTGAGTTTTCCCTGCCATTTGCCTTCAACAGCGGCAAACGCTTGCAGCGAAATCATAGCCGCAAGCACAGCAAAAAGATATATTTTCATTCTATACAATTAAAATTCACAAAAACTGAGAGGCATCAAATCTTTTATGCTGTGCAGCACATACACCTCATCGCGTCCGCACAACACCATTTCAATTGGCGCGCCGCTGATAGTTTCGTATTCCAAAATGGCTTGGCGGCAATGGCCGCACGGCGACACCGGATTCTTCACAAAATCGCCCTTTGTGAAAGCAGCCACGGCAAGGCGGCGGAAAGGCACGCCCGGATAGTTGGCGCCGGCATAGAAAATCACGCTTCGCTCGGCACATGTGCCGGCAGTGAAAGCGGCATTTTCCTGATTGGCACCGGTGAGAATCTCGCCGTTGTCTAATTGCAAAGCCGCTCCCACACAAAATTTGCTGTAAGGCGAATAGGAGCGTTTTGTGGCTTCTTTGGCTGCATCAACTATTTTTTTATACTCCGCGGTTAATTCGGAATACGAGTAAACTGCTATCTTTGTAGTTAAAATCAAATCCTTCATGGTTTATAGTATATAGTTTTCACGCAAATATATTCATTTTTTTCAATATAGATATGCTCAGAACATTAGTTTGTACCATATTTTATGTTTTTTTGGGATGCGGCTTGGTTGTGGCTCAACAACCAATCAAATCGCAAAAATATCTCAACTACATCGAAAAATACCACAGCATAGCGCAAGAGCAGCAACAACTGCACGGCATACCGGCAAGCATCACTCTGGCGCAAGGACTGCTTGAAAGCCAATGCGGCGAGAGCCGTCTTGCCCGCGAAGGCAACAACCATTTTGGCATTAAGTGCACCGGATGGAGCGGCGACACCATTCGCCACGACGACGATGAGCTGCAAGAGTGCTTTCGCCGCTACCCGTCGGCTGAGCAATCGTATGCCGACCACTCGCTGTTTCTCAAGCGCAAGCGATACACTCCGCTGTTTTCGCTCTCCGTGACCGATTATGCCGCTTGGGCACGAACCCTGAAAAAATGCGGCTATGCCACCGACCCCTCTTATCCCGACAAACTCATCAGAATCATTGAAACCTACGAGCTGTATCGCTACGACAGCGCCGACTACAAGCCCTCGAAAAAAACGCCGGCAGAACCCGACGAAGTGCAGCCCGTGGTTGAAATCAGCGACGAACAGCTGGCATCGGAAATCGGCAATCAGCACGTCATACGCCGCCGTTGGGGGCTCTATTATGTGGTGGCACACGAAGGCGACACTTTTGCTTCGCTCGCAAAGGAACTAAACATCAAGGACAGCAAACTTGCCAAATTCAACGACCTCAACAAAAAACAGGCTATAGCCCCAGGCGAAACCATCTGGATTCAAGAGAAAGAAAACAAAGCCGCCATGGGCAACGACACCCACACCGTGCAAGCAGGCGAAACGTTGCACTCCATATCGCAATACTACGGCATTCGCCTGAAGAACCTTGCCAAAATGAACCACATAAAAGAAAATGCCGACCTTGAAGCCGGCACCACGCTGCTTTTGCGATAACATTAGGGGCTGACCGTATTTTCCCTAAATAATGGTAACTTTTACCCAAATTGAGGTAATAATTCATTGCATCGATGCACCTATCTTTGCAAAAAAAGAATAAACACAAAAACATCAATTATGAGCAAGAAAGTATTGATAATTACAACCAGTTTGCGAGCTAACAGCAACTCAACCCAACTTGCAAACATGTTTATGGAAGGAGCAAAGCAAAACGGCAATCAAGTGGAGATGATTTCTTTGCAAAACAAACACATTGAGTTTTGTCGCGGATGCCTCGCCTGTCAAACACTCAGGAAATGCGTAATCAACGACGATATGAACGCCATCATACCCAAGATGCATGATGCCGACGTGATAGCATTTGCCACACCCATCTACTACTATGAGATGAGCGGACAAATGAAAACCTTGCTCGACCGTGCCAATGCGCTTTACGGCTCTGACTATCATTTCCGCGACATATATATGCTCACGGCAGCAGCTGAGGACTCTCATGAGGTGCCGCAAAGAGCCATTGATGGGCTTGGTGGATGGATTGAGTGTTTTGAGAATGCCCGTCTTGCAGGAACAGTGTTTGCCGGCGGTGTTAGCGATG
>JBJECZ010000086.1:0-7738 GCA_051871555.1 Muribaculaceae bacterium
AGTTTAAGGGCGATAACCTTCCAGTTGAAGAGGTGTCGTGGAACGATTGCCAGAAGTTTATTAAGAATCTGAATTCGTTGACGGGCAGGAATTTCCGTCTACCCACCGAGGCGGAATGGGAGTTTGCAGCCCGAGGTGGCAACAAGAGCCGAGGCTATAAATATAGCGGCAGCGATAATGTTGACAATGTGGCGTGGCATGGCGATAACAGCGGCAGAAAGACTCATCCTGTTAAGACCAAGCAAGCCAACGAGCTTGGCATCTATGATATGAGTGGAAATGTATATGAATGGTGTCAGGACAGGTATGGTGATTATAGCAGCGCTGCGCAGACCAACCCTAAGGGTGCTACTACCGGGGCGGGTCGCGTGATTCGTGGCGGAGGCTGGGACGCCTACGCTGGGCTCTGTTGCTCGGCGTTTCGGCTCCGCGGCTACAACGTCACTAGCGACAACAACCTTGGCTTCCGCCTTGTCCTCTCCGCCGAGTAACCCCGCCGCGGCATGCCTGTATGGGCTGTGTCATAATTATATAACTAATTATGGTATTTAGCATTGTCGTCTGAAAGACGCGAACCCGGAGGCGCAAGCCGACGGGACTTAGCCGTGGGTAAGCAAAGCGCAACCCACGGAAAACGGCGCCTACGAAGTAATGCGTCTGAAAGACGCGAATTGATGTTTAATTAACTAATTATCAGTAAATTAATGATAAATTCGCGTCTTTCAGACACTGAATGGTGGGTGCGTTGGTGACCCGGGGTTACGCTGGCGCTCACCCCCGGGCTAAGTGCCTCGCCTTGACGGCTCGGCTTCTCGCCTTTCAGGCGACATGGCGTATGATATTTTCGAGAATGCAAAATTTTGATACACCCCCGCGACCGCAGCGAGGTGTCGATGCATATGTGGCGTGGCTGGTGATAGGGCGTATTGCAATACGCCCCTACATGTTAAGGCGTAATTCCGCATATAACCATCTGATTACCAGCGATATTAACCGCGCGAGGGAACAGACGCGACCTCAGCGTCACGTCCTGTACGAACGCTCTATGTGGTGGTTCCGATGGGTCAGACCGCATTGATACGGTGCGGATTGGAGATTTTTTATTATCTTTGCTTGCATGACGGCAGATTTTGAAAATATTGCACAACTTTTGCGTGACAGCAAGCCTGAAGAGGCGATTGCTCAGCTTGAGGCGTATTTGGCTACGCCGGGTGCAGCGTGCCTCGATGTGGCATATTATTTGTTAGGGAATGCCTACCGTCAGAAAAGCGATTGGCGTAAGGCTATAAGCAACTACAACCGCTCGGTGCAACTTAATCCCGACGGTCCGGCAAAGACTGCTCTACAAACAGCCAACGAAATACTTGATTTTTTCAATCACGACCTATACAACCCTTAAAAATCGATGGTCACAGCGACGCTTTCGAGCTGGCATTTGAATGGCGGGCATAGCTTGGCAACGGTGATTGTGCCGCCACTAATTTTGCTGCCATAGCGCTTTGTTATGGCTCGGATGATGCGCCCTGCAACGTGTTCGAGCAGATTCGACGGTACGCTCATTTCGACATTCACGATGTCGTATATTTCGGCATAGTTGATAGTGCCGCTCAAATCATCGTTTTCGATGGCGTGCTGCATATCGCAGTGCACGGTAAGCGTTACTTCAAAGCGGTTGCCCACAGCGCGCTCTTGCGCCGCCACTCCGTGGTGGGCATAAAACAGCATCTTGTTAAGCGTGATTGAAGTAGCCATAATCTGCAATTTATTTTTCGTTGTCGTCCACCATTATCCACCGATAGGCGCCGATGTCGATGCCGCCGTTGTAGATGCGAGGTTCCCCGTAACGGTCAATGAGGGCATGCTCGGGGCAGAGGCTGATGTTGCCGGCAGCAATGGCGCTGCTTTCGTTGCCGAGTCGGTAGTCGAAGATATATTTTTCGCGCTGCATTCGGAAGCAGGCATCGCCATCCCATTTGCAGTTGATGAAGTTTAAATCGTCAGTGCCGTTGCTCTGAAGCATGCAGTTGCGCAGCAGCACGTCGGTGCCGGTGAAATCGTTTTCGTTAAACTCTTTCACGTTGCCGCAGATTATGCAGTTGTCGAGGCGCACCGAGGGCTCGAGTCGGTTGCCATCGTCGTCGATGAGGTCGATGGTGATTATTGGGCAATGTTTCAGTCCAAACAGATAGTAGTTGGTGAAGGTGCAGTTGGCAAACCGGTAGATGCCGCCATGCAGTTTCACCACGTCGTAGGCAGCGTCGGTGAACTCGCAGCCTTCGGCTTCAATCCAAGCGTTGCTTGCCAGCAGCACGTTGCCCGCACTGTTGTGCAGCACCGAGTTGAACAGGTGCAGCGCTTTGGCGTCGGCTGACGATGCCGAAACGGTGATTCCGTTGCTCGACCCGCGCATCAGCACATACTGCATCTCGTTGCCGCGGCTGTCGGCGCCAAATTCCACGCCGCCCCATTGACCCGACATGATGTCGTAGTTAGCTCCGGCAAACAGATAGTCGGTGCGGTCGCCGCGCAGATGAATTGGCTTCGATTGCGTGCCGCAAGCATTAAGTGTGCCGTCGATGCGCATGGCTGCCTTGTCGTGGAAATATAGCGTGGTGCCTGGCTCGATGGTGAGGGTGGCGCCCGGTGCCACATACAATGTGTCGAAAATCACATACGGCTTGTTGGCTGTGAGGCGAGTGTCGGCGGTGAACTGTGGGCGGGTGAGCCGTTCAACATCCTGTCCCCAAGCACGCAACACCACTTTTTGCGTCACGCCGTTGGTGGTGAAGTTGATGCAATCTTCAGCCAGCAGCGGCGCATCCTGCCCGTTGGCATTGAGTTTGCTCTCGACAAACACAAATATGCTGTCCTCGCCGCGGATGGCGACGTCGTGAAACACTTCGCCCTTCATTCCGTCGACGTTCAGATAGAAGCGTCGACCGTCGGCTGCCGATAGCGAAATCGACGAGATGTTGATTTGCTTTTTGTGACGGTTATACACCACAAATTGCTTGGTGGGCGTGCCTTGCTCGGTGAAGATGGTGTCGAAACTCAGTGTGTCGCACGAAAACTCCAGCAAGTCGCTGCTCGAGGTGGTGAAGCCGTCCTCGATGCAACTTGTGGTAAGAGCCAGCATGGTTGCCAGCATCGCGATGATTATGTTGCGAAGTGTTTTCATATATAATGTGTAACGTAGACTGGGCGCGTAATATTGCGCTCTTGGCAAAAGATAATGCACCGCTTGCTGTGGCATGGGGTGGCGATTTGCGCAAATTTTGCTATCTTTGTGCCTACAACCACACAAAACTGAGAGAAAGATGAAATACTTTATCATAGCCGGCGAGGCGTCGGGCGACATTCACGGCGCGCAACTCATTCGGTCGTTGCGGCAACGCGACCCACAAGCCGAGATATGCTTCTTTGGCGGCGACATGATGGCTGAGGCAAGCGGCGTGAGTCCGCTGGTGCACTATCGCGACATGGCGTATATGGGTTTTATTGAGGTGGCAAAGCATTTGGGCACCATAATGGGTTTCCTGAAAACTGCCAAGAGCACCATCGACGCCATGAAACCTGATGCCCTGATTTTGATTGACTACCCGTCGTTCAACCTCAAGGTTGCCAAATATGCCTACGAAAAGGGCGTGAAAGCCTTTTATTTCATCTCGCCCAAGGTGTGGGCTTGGAAAGAATATCGCGTGAAGCAAATACGCAAATACATCACCAAACTGTATTCGATTCTGCCTTTCGAAACGGAGTTTTATGCGCGCCACAACTATGTGGTTGACTATGTGGGCAACCCTACGGTGAAAGAGATTGCCGAGGCGAGGGCTGCGTTCGACGACGACCTCACGTTCCGCCAGAGCATCGGGCTTGACCCGCAGCGGCGCATTATTGCCGTGGTGCCGGGCAGCCGCCGCAAGGAGATTCGCGATAATCTGCCCACTATGCTTCGGGCTGCGAAGCAGTATCCCGACTGCCAGGTGGTGATTGCCGGAGCTCCGAGCATCGATGCTTCGCTGTATGCCCGTGTGATGGCTTCGGCAGGCATCACCGAGCAAGCTCCTGTTGTTTTTGGCAAGTCGTTCCGCCTTGTTGCAGCAGCCAGTGTGGCACTGGTGACGTCGGGCACGGCGACGCTCGAAACGGCTGTGCTGGGCACTCCGCAGGTGGTGTGCTATCGCATGAACGGCAGTCCGCTTATTTATAACTTGTATAAACGCTTGCTGAAAGTGAAATATGTGTCGTTGCCCAATTTGATTGCCGACAGACAGGTGATACCGGAACTGCTGTTGCATTACTGCAACGAGCAATCGGTGAGCCGTTGGCTGGGTGTGCTGCTCGACGACACGCCCGAGCGACGTGCTATGCTTGCCGGATACGACGAAATGAGCCGCCGCCTTGGCGACAACGATTGCACTGCCACAGCTGCCGCCAACCTGATTGAAACACTAAAAAAATAACTGAAAAGACTATGCAACCCCATCAATATAACGACGAAGAAAATAAACCGATTAAGGTGCTTATGGTATGCCTTGGCAACATCTGCCGGTCGCCGGCTGCTCAGGGCGTGCTGCAGCGCCTGATTGACGAGCGCAATCTGAGCGGCTTCTTCTATATCGACTCGGCAGGCACCTACGGCGGTCACGCCGGCGACTTGCCCGATTACCGAATGCGAAGCCATGCCGCCAAGCGAGGCTATAACCTCACACACCGTGCTCGACGCGTCACCAGCGCCGATTTTGAGGAGTTTGACTATATTGTTGCAATGGACGAGGGCAACCGCCGCACGCTTATGCAAATGGCGGCAACGGTTGAGGAGTCGCGCAAGATTGTGATGATGGGCAAATACATTCGCCGTTTTCCTCACTACGATTATGTGCCCGACCCGTATTATGAGGGCGCCGAAGGCTTTGAGTTGGTGCTCGATTTGCTCGAAGATGCGTGCGAATCATTGCTTGACGATATTCTCGCCAAGCAACGATAATCGAGCATCTGCCGCCTCTGTCATTAGGCACATTGGAGCGGCAAAATTTCCAAAGATGATTTTATTCGTCATTGGCGCGGTATAGCATATATGCTGCGTTAAGAATTTTGTTGCGCAGCAACTGCGGATAATCGGGGTGGTCGGCAAGAAACTGCTTCACCTCGCGGTAAGCCTCAGGGCTGCGATGAGCGGACAGCAGCGCCGAACACCATCGGGCAGGGAAGAAGATGTCGCCGGTGCGTTGCACATCTTGTAGCGCCTCGAGCGCTGGGCGGATGTATTTCACGGCGTGCTTTTGGCGTGTGGGATAGTTCAGCATGCTCATCACGCTGGCAGTCCACGGCTCTATTCGGCGGTTTTCGGGCTTCAGCAGCGACATGAAAAGGCTGTCGAGATAAGCCTCGTCGTCAATGGTGGCGCGGCTTATGAAGTCGAAACGGCGCACTCGGTCGGGGTTGTTGATTCTGTAGCGTTGAGTCATGAACACCTCGTCGCTCATGTCGGGACGGGTGAGCATCAGCTGATAAGCAATGTTGGTGTAATCGTTGTCGTTGAGGAAAGTGCGCCTGCCCACCTTCCAGGCATAGTAAATTTCGCCCACAGCCTCCTCGGTGATGGCTGCGCGTGCCATCAATCGGTAGGCGTTTTGCTCGGTGGAGGGGATAGGGGCATTGATGTAAAGGTCGATGATGCGGTTTTCGGCAGCAATGCGAGCCACCGAATCGAGTTCCCACAGCGGGGCGTCGATATATGAGAAAAGCGTTGACGCCGTGAGCGGATTGGTTTCCTTTTCGATGCTGCTAAACAAGTTCTCCAGCCACTCGTTGGTGCCGATTTTGCGGTTAAGCCAATTTTCGTGCAGCGCCACCAGTGTGGCTTGGCGCGTGGCTCCTTTCTGCTTTTGCCAGTTGTTCAGCCAGTAGGTCAATTCTTCAGATGTTGAGGTGAAAAATCCGTAGCCTTTGCCGTCGACGTTTGGCACAATGTGCCAGTCGCCACCATCGGGCAATGTGGCAGAAAAAACGCTGTCGGCGCCGAAGGTAATGTCGAACTGCTTTTCGGTCGACCCGTTGGTGATATAAGCCGTGAATGTTTGATGCCAAATTGCACCGCGTTTCAGCGGGTCGTGCTGCGTGGCAGTGAATCGGTTGCCGTCAACCTTCATCTCGATGGTGGGCATACCGCGGCGGTTCACCCACATGTGGCTGTATTGTGCTATTGGTTTGTCGGTGTGTTTGGCAAGAATGTCAATCAGGTCTGCCCACGATGCGTTGCCGTAGGCGTAGGTGGTGAGGTATTCACGCAGTCCGTTGCGGAAAGCTTCTTCGCCCATCATTTGCACCAATCCGCGCATCATCACCGGAGCTTTGTTGTAGATGATGTTGTTGTAAATCAGTCCGGCATTCGCCAGGTTGTCGAGGTCCTGCTGAATGGCGGTGCCGCCTTGAGTGCGGTCTTCGCTCATGGCTGCCTGAACATATCCTTTCACCCAATTGAGATTGTGGTCGATGTCGGGGAATTGAGGCGCCGTGATTTGTGCGGCAAAATAGTTGGCAAACACCTCCTTAATCCACACGTCGGAGAACCATGGCATAGTAACATAGTCGCCAAACCACATGTGGGCGGTTTCGTGAGCGATGAGCGAGGCGCGCGCCAGTTCCTCGTCGGGCGTAGGGTTTTGGGGCAGGAACAGAGTGTTGTCGTTGTAGAATGTGGCTCCGGTGTGCTCCATGCCGCCGAATTGAAATCCCGGCAGCACCACAAACTCATATTTCGCAAAAGGATATTTGATGCCGGTGTATTCCTCCAGCCAATGCAGCGAGTAAGCCACTTGCTTGAATATGTCGTTGAGTTGGCGAATGCGCTCGGGGTCAGTCTCGCGGTAATAAGCCCCGATAGTGCGGTCGCCGTCGGGATACTCGATGTGCTTAAACACGCCGGCTGCAAAAGCAAACAGATAGGTGCTGAGTGGTTCGGTAGGCGAAAAACGCACGGTTTTGCGGCCCGATTTCACTTTCGTGCTTGCTATCGCGGTGTTCGACACCGCCTCCCACGCCTCGGGCACGGTTAGCGACAGCACAAACGATGCTTTCATGTCGGGTTGGTCGAAGCACGGAAACGCTGTGCGGGCGCGGTCGGGCACAAACAACGTGTAAAGATAGTCGGCGTTGCGGTTCAGCGACTGGTTGCCGCAGACAAAGCTGATTGCCACGTTGTTTTTGCCTTTCTTAGTGACGTTGGCAGGGATAATGATATGCTCGTTGGCGATTGTTGGCGAAATGGTTTTACCGTTCACTTTGCACGAGAGAATGTGTTCGGCATCTTCGCGGAAGTCGAGCACCACGTCTTGCTTCTGCGCAAGAGCGAAAGAAATGGTCATGTTGCCGTTGATGTCGTCAGTGTGCTGTTGCGGTATGTCGAGGGCAATGTCGTAGCGCACGTTGCTGATTGACGCTTTGCGTTCAATTGCCAGTTGCTTCGGCACTCCCGCCTCGGGCAGTGCAGCGGTTGCTTGAAAAGGAATAATGGCAATCAATGCCAGTTGCAGAAAAAGCAATATTGTTTTCATGAACGAAATGTTTATCAGGTTCTTCTACTGCAAAAATACTAATAATTTGCTCAACTTTAGCATCCAACCCCCACGCTCCGCAAAAAATAATTGCCAAACTGATTCTGCCCAGCAGGACATAGCAGGAGGGGCGCATCACATACCGTGGGTTACGCTTCGCTCACCCACGGCTAAGTCCCGTC
>JBJECZ010000087.1:0-7483 GCA_051871555.1 Muribaculaceae bacterium
CGCTGAATTCTTCAAATTTATTGCTTAATTTTGCACTTGCAGGTAGAATCTGCGGCTGAATGTGCTCACCGCGGTGCAAACAAATAGCCCTGCCGGCAAACAATGCAGCAGGGCTACGAATAAATAATCAGAAATATGATGTCACGTCGTCGCGACGTGTCTCATGAGTTCGTGTTATTCAACATCTGGAACGCGTTGAATACTGCCGTAGCGGTGGTATTCGTAGGTTACCGATTGCTCCTTGATGTAGTTGATGAGTTCAACACGGCCACACTTGAGCGGAGCGCCGGCAGCGATGTATTTGTCGGTTTCGGCGGCACGCACATAAAGCTCGCGTGGTGCTTTGTCTTTTTCAACTACGATGCGCACGCGGTCGTATTTAGGCATTGAGGCGAGGAATTGTTCCATCGACTCAGCCACCATCTTGCAGCCCAGCGAAGCCAGTGCCGAGCGGTCGTCGGCAGGGTCGTAGCTGATGGTGAGCGGTGTGCCGCACAGGCGAGCGCCTTCAGCCACCATCTCGGCATATTCGTTGCTGTCGCCCGGGAAGAGGCGGAGCACCATGCTGTCGAGGTGACGATAGCGGAACACGTTTTGTTCGCCAGTGCATTGGTTCCAGTCGCGGGCGTGACGGAATTCGCCTTCGTAGGCTTCGGCATAGCTCTTGCGCCAGTTGGTGGTGCTGCCCGGTTTGTCGGTGATGTTCACGAAGCAAGCCACATAGTTCGGACCGCCGGCTTTCACGCCGCCGCCGAATGCACTCTTCTTCATGCCGCCGAATGGTTGACGGTTGACGATAGCGCCGGTGATTCCGCGGTTGATGTAGAGGTTACCAGCCACGATGTGTTCTTTCCAGTAGGCTTGTTCGCTTTCGTCGAGCGATTGCAAGCCGCTTGTGAGGCCGTAGTCGAGGCTGTTGACCATATTCACGGCTTCTTCGAGAGTGTCGAACGGCGCCACTGTCAATAGCGGAGCAAACAGCTCGGTGCGGAAGCTGTAGTTGCCTGGTTTTGCGCCAATCTTGATGGTTGGAGCAAGAATGTATTTCTTTTCGTCGATGAACTTAGGTTCAACAAGCCATTCTTCGCCCGGTTCGAGGGTGAATGCTTTCTTCAGCTTGTCGTTTTCGTTGGTAATCATCGGGCCAACCACGTTTCCGGCGTTCCATACCGAACCCACCTTCATCGATTCGGCGCAGTCCTTCAGCTTAGCCATAAACTTGGGGTCGTTGTAGATTGAGCGGTGAACGAGGAACAGCGAGCAAGCCGAGCACTTTTGACCAGCGTTGCCGAATGCCGAGTGGCAAGCGTTCATGATAGCGTGGTCTTGGTCGCCCGAAGCGGTGAGAATCATAGCGTTCTTGCCGCCAGTTTCGGCGCTCAGCGGAGTGAGCGGAGCGGTGCGAGTGATGGCCTGAGCGGTGTCGGTGCCGCCGGTGAGTATGATATGCTTGATTTCGGGTGCAGTGGTGAGCGCCTTGAGGGCAGGGCGGTCGGTGATTATCACTTGCAGAGCTTCTTTAGGCACGCCGGCATCCCAGAATGCTTTGGCAAAGAGCCAAGCCACAGGAGCAGCCACTGAAGCGGGCTTCAGGATACAGGTGTTGCCGCCAGCCAATGCTGCTACAACGCCGCCGCACGGAATAGCGCATGGGAAGTTCCAAGGCGAAATCACCAGGATGGTGCCTTTGGCTTTGATGTCGACGTCGGCAAGGGCTGCAAATTTCTTCATCGAGGTGGTGTAGAAGCGCGCATAGTCGATGCCTTCGCTCACTTCCACGTCGCCTTCAACCACGGTCTTGCCGGTGATTGCGCACATCGAGCCGATGAGGTCGCCGCGCATCTCGCCAAGCAGGTTGGCTGCCTTGAACATGATTTCGTGGCGTTGTTCGAGGGTGGTTTTGCGCCATCCTGCCGGGTCTTCGTCGGCAATCTTGATGATTTCGGCAATCTCTTTTTCGCCGGCGCGGCACATTTCAGCCACTTGCACGGCGTCGCCTTGGCTGCGGTCGAAGTATTTCTGACGGCTTTCGGTTTCTACGGTCTTGGCACCGATTTGCAGCGGAATGATTTCCGGTTTTTCGGCAGCCGATTTCTTCCACTTCTTGAAGATGCCGGCTTGCCATTTTTGGTTAGGCACGAGGTCGAAGTCGGTGTCAGGCTCGTTGCGCATTTCGTCCATAGGAGGCACCGGAGTGTAAGGCTTGTTGCGGTCCTGCTTGCGTGTAGGTTCCTCGGTGACGTTGTCCTTGAGCTTGTAGGCTTCTTCGAATTGTTGTTCGAGGAAGCGCCAAGTATCGGTGTCGGGCTTGAGGTCGAACGAGTGGGTGAGGAAGTTTTCAGGAGCAGTCTGCTCGTCCATGCGGCGCACCAGATAGCTGATGCCATAAAGGAAGTCTTCGTCCTTCACCACCGGAGCATACAGAATCACGTGGTTGCCAAGCTTGCTTTGTGCGCGCCAAACGTGGTCGGCCATACCTTCGAGCATCTCAAAGCAGAAGCAGTCCTTGGGAGTGCCCAGCTTTTGAGTGAGCAGATAGGCGTAAGAGATGGTGAACAAGTTGTGCGAAGCCATGCCGATGTGCAGTGCTTTGGCGTTTTCGGGTATCAAGCCGCGTTCAATGAGCTTGAGGTAGTTGGCGTCGACGATGGTCTTGTTAGGCAGCACCGGGTTTGCCCAGCCGCGCAGGCTGGCGGTGATGGTTTCCATGTCGAGGTTGCAGCCTTTCACGATGCGCATCTTGATTGGGGCGCCGCCCTTGGCGATACGTTCCTTTGCAAATTCCAGCAATTCGGTCTGGAAGTTCCAAGCGTCGGGCAGATAGGATTGCACCACGATGCCGGCTTCGTAGTTGAGGAATTCAGGCTTGCTCAAAGTGGCTTTGAACACTTTTATTGTAAGGTGGAAGTCCTTATATTCCTCCATGTCGAGGTTGATGAATTTGCTGCGCTTCACGCCGTCGGGGTCGACGTAAGGGAAGTCGATGGCTTTCTGATAGAGAGCGCTCATGCGGCGAACCAGTTCAGGGAAGCTCTCTTCGTAGTTGAGCGAATGGGTTTGAGCGTAGATGCCCGAAATCTTCACCGAGATGTAGTTGATGTCGGGTTGCTCAAGCGCTTCGAGGTATTTGTGATAGCGGGCGTCGGCTTCCTTGTTGCCGAGCACCACTTCGCCAAGCAGGTTGACGTTCTGACCGATTTTCTGTTCGAAGCGAGTGGCAAGGTGCTTTGTGAGCTTTGGACGTGCAGCGTCGAGAATCACGCGCGACGAGTCGCTGCGCAGGCGCTTTTTGATTATAGGCACGGCAATGAAATCGAAGTAGTGACCAATCCACTGATAGAGTTTAAACAACATGCGGTCGCGAGTGTTCAAGAATTCGGGCACGCCAAATTGGTCGATGAGGTCCTTGATGCGTCGGGCAAGAATCTTGCTGTCGCGAATCTGCGAGCTCTCGTCGAGCATTTTCACCAGGAATTGCTTGTCGCGCGGGTTTTTCACCATTGTGGCGTATTTAAATTGCTCGGTGCGCTCGGCTGAGGTTATTTGGTTTTGACTTTCGGTGTAGAGTGTCATCATCCACTCTTTCACTTCTTTTATTGTTGGATTTGCCATATAAGCTAAAATTTAATGGGTTAGTTATTTTGTTCAGTTTTTTCTGCGAGGATTGAGGAGAACTCTATCATCGGCAGGTCGGACTGAACATAACTGCCCTATAGCGATGCAGCTCTTGCAAGGCTTGCATCGAGAACTTGTCGTAGGTGGTTGGTTCCATAGGCTAATTTCTGATTAAAAGATTTCTGATTTATTTATTTCTTGTTGCAGCCTTCATCGGCGTCGTTGCGGCGATGGCTGCGTCGTAAAAATAGCTATATTCGAAAGTCATCAAATATAATGAACAGTGTCTCACAACAGCGTTTTTCGCATAAGCCCTTTCACAAGCTCGTCGACGCGCTTGCCGTAGCCGCCCGACTGCTGTGGTGTGGAAGCGCGAAAAGCCTCTAACTCCATGTTGCCATTGCTGGCGTTGTGCTGTGGCTCGGCTTTAGCGTTCATCCATTGCTTCACATCGTTGGCGGTGGGTTGCTTTGTGTCGGTGTGACGGGTGTCTGTAGTGACTTTTGAACTGTTCTCTTTCATATTATCCGATTTTATATGTTTCGTTATTTTCAGTAAAGTATATTTACTCAATAACGATATATATTATGCAAGCTACTTTGTGCTGTGGCGCAGACATTTATGTCGTGCCATGGGGCTTTATTTTGGCGTCGCATATAATTGCCTTATTTTGCAAATATGAAAACTCTTTTCTTGAATTCCAAACATTTTGGCATAAATAATGATGATATGGCGACGTTTTGGTTGATTTTGTCGACAAAATCGTTGCTTTTGCTGCCTTGTTGCGAGGAGGGCTGTTATTCCGGATATTCAACTTTGGCGTGGTCACACACCCGGCAGCAGGGTAAAATTCGCGTCCTGTACTCGCCGGATGGTGGGGTGCATCACATACCGTGGGTAAGCGAAGCGTAACCCACTGACCACTGTCCCGCGATAATGGCGTACAGGACGCGAATTACCCGATAACAAAGGCTGTAGCCATCCGATTACCAGCGATATTAACCGCGGCGCTGTTGCTGATTCGGCAAATCAGTTTTTTAACTTTAACGTATTTTCATGGCATAGAATACTCTGCCTTAAAACTGATGCATTTTTGGTGTTTTATCTGTTATTGTCGTAACGGGTTGATGCATAGTGATATATGTGGTGCCTGCAAGAGGTTTTTGCAACTTTTTGCCCAAAATGGTGTGGTCTACGTGGGGTATGCTTGGGCACTATGCTTTGATGTTAGATGCGGCATGTGCGCCGGAATCTTTAAGTCGCATACTGCTCACAATGGCTGCAGCAATAGCCATCGCTATGCCAGCCACAAGGCATGCCGACGCTTGTTGCTCGTCGGTGAACAACCGCCGCATGAGGGCTGCCAGTGTGGTGCCCACGGTCTGACCGATTACACGTGCCGTGCCAAGCATTCCGCTTGCGCCGCCGCTGCGATGTGTTGGTGCCGAACTCACCAACGTGACATTGTTCGGCGTCTGGAACAATCCGAATCCTACTCCGCAAAGTGCCAGTGTGGCAGCCATCTGCCATGCCGGCGAACCTTCGTGCATCAGAAGCAACAAGGCAAACCCTATGGCAAGGAGCAGCATGCCCACTGTGCAGATGATGCCTGCGCGGAATCGGCACACTAATTTGCCTGCAAGCGGGGCGGTGATGACCGTGGCAAGCGGCCAAGGCGTTATCATGGCTCCAATAGCCACTGCTTGATAGTGCATCACATAATGCAGAAAGAAAGGCAATGACACATAGGCAAGGCTTTGCGCCGTGTAGGAGCATATCGATGTGCCAACCGACAGGGCGAAAGTGGAATTGCGCATCAAGTCGACAGGAAACAGTGGTGTGGCGATGCGCGTCTGCCTGTGCATATACACAATGCCAAGCGCTGTGCCGAGTGCCACCTCGATGCCTGCCGTGGCGCTAAAACCGTGCTGAGCAAACTCGTCTAAGCCGTGAAGCATCAGTCCGAAAAATGCAAAATTCATTATTGCGCTCGACCAGTGGAAACGGGCTTTTCCGCCTTGCGATGCGGGGTTGCGCGGCAGTAGGCGTACACCTATCACTATTGCAATCACAGCCACGGGAACATTGATGAAAAACATCCATTGCCACGACAAAAAGTGAAGAATCACTCCTGCCAAAGTAGGACCGGCAGCCGAACTCACCGCCACCACCATGGCATTGACTCCCATGGCTATGGGCAGTTTCTCGCTAGGGAAGATGATTCGCACGAGGGCGGTGTTGACACTCATCACGCCGGCTGCCCCAACGCCTTGCATCATTCGCCCGGCTATGAGTTGCGCAAACGTCAACGACATGCCGCATACAAGCGAACCCAATCCGAACAGCACCGTGCCTATCACAAACATGCGCTTATATCCCCACACGTCGCCTGCCAGCGAAAACGACAGCATGAGCATTGGAATGAGCATCAAATAGCTGTTGGCAACCCAAGTGATGGCAGTGTCGCTCACACCAAAGCACTGGGCAAGCGTGGGCAATGCCACGTTCACAATGGTGGTGTCGAGCACGTTCATCATAATGACGCACATCACAGCCACAGCTGCCAGATAATCGCGGCTGAATATCGAATTGGTTGCTCCGGCTTTTTCGTTGTCCATCGGTTATTTTTTGCCTTTGTTTATAATGTAAATTCCGGCGGCGGCAAGCACTGCGGCGATGGCATACTTCAGGTGAAACGGTTCGCCCAAGCACAGGCACGAAGTGAGTGCGCCCACCACCGGTATGAGCGAATTGAATATTGCTACCTTCCCGACCGGGTTGCACGACAGCAGTTTGTTGTATAAGGCAAAGCCTATGGTGCTGATGGCAATGAGCAGCGTGAGAATTGTCAAACCCCAAAGGGTGACTTGAGGCAGCGCACCGCCCAGTGGCAGCGCGGCAATCAGCAGCAGCGCACCGCCTATGGCGAGGCTGTATCCGGTGCCGGCAAAGATGTCGATTCGTCGGCTCAGCGGACGCGTCATCAGGCTTGCAGCGGCACCGCACAGCGCGTTCAGCGCAATCAGTCCGTCGCCCAGCAGATTGAAGTCGCCGCCTTGCGCTCCGCCCATGTTCAGGGCAAAAATTCCGGCAATGCCAATGGCGCATCCGGCAATCTTGCGAGTGGTGAGGCGGTCGCTGCGGAAGAACATGCACGCCAGCAGCACCACGGCAAACACGCTCAGCGAGTTGAGTATGGCAGCCCTCGAGCCAGCGCTGTACCATAGCCCGACGTAGAAAAAGGCATAGTGCAGCGTGGTGTTGACCAGCGCAAACGCCAGCACCATCAGCCAACTGCTGCGCTTTGCGGGCAGCATGTTGCATCGGCGCGAACGGGCGATGGCGAGAATGATAAGCCCCGACACGGTGAACCGTATACCGGCAAACAGCATCTTGCTACCCACGTCGGCGCCTTCAATCCGAAATTCGCTGAACCCGAGTTTGATGAGCGGGTAAGCCCATCCCCAAGCCACGGCGGCTGTGAGTGCAAACAGCGACACCCACACGGGGCGTTGCCATATTGGTGCGGTTGTGCCGCCTTGATTGGTGGAATTATGCGATGTCATTATGCTTGATGTTTGCAATCTTTTTTATGTTTTACTTGTTTGTGCCTGCAAAGGTACATAATATTTTATGATTAAGTGTTGTGGAGGGTGGCGTTTCGTATGAGATACAAAGCAGAGTATTTTACCATTATTAAACGATGTTAATATATAATACAGTATTGCCGATTCGTCTATAAAATTGCGGCAGTATTAAAATATAGCTATTTTTGCATTTGCTATAAATATGTGTAAATATGGATTGTTTGTATAGTAATATATTAAATATTGTGGAAAATATCACACTAATATAAATAAATAGTTTG
>JBJECZ010000088.1:0-31625 GCA_051871555.1 Muribaculaceae bacterium
ATTTCGAAAAAATCAATGCTGTTTTTGAAGTGTTGTGCATAATTAACATCCTTATATAGCCGCTTAGCGGTTGCTTATGGGCAGGTTCACCGAGTCGCGAATGTGGAGGTCGGTTTGCGGGAATGGGATTTCGATGTTGTTGTCGTTGAGGGTGTTGTAGATGGCCTCGTTGACTTCGCTGATGAATCCCACTTTTTCCTCTACGAGTACCCACACCACCACCACGAGGTCGACGCTCGAGTCGCCAAATCCCGAGAAAGCCACGCTCACAGCAGTGCCTTTTTTCATCAGGTTGGGTTGCTTTTCGCGGCGGGCTTCGATGATTTGGGTGATGCGGCTGATGAGCAGTTCGCGCACTTGCTGCACGTTGGTGCCATAAGCCACGCCGATTGGTATCTTCACCATTTCGTATTTGTGGTTACGGGTGAGGTTCTTGAAGTTTTTGCTGAACAGCTGCGAGTTGAGGAAGGCAATCACGCAACCGTCGCGGGTGACAATCTGGGTGCTCTGATAGGTGATTGATTCCACTTTTCCGGCAATGCCGTCGCACTCGATGTAGTCGCCAATGCGTATGCGTCCGGTCATGAGCGAGAGTCCGTAGAAGAAGTTTTCGAGGAGGTCCTTCATGGCGAAACCCATACCGGTAGCCAGACCGGTGGTGATGATTGTGATTCCGCTTTTGGGCACATTGAGCATGTAAAGAACCATTATGAAGTAGGAGCCCCACACCAGCAGTGTGATGATGTTGTTGGCAAGGGTGATGTTGGTGTTAGGCAACACCACTTCGTCGTCCTGATGACCGCGTTCGCGCAGGCGTTTCTTCTCTTGTGCCACTAACAGCTCGTTTTGCTTGTTTTTCACTTCGCGATAAATGGCGTGTGCAGCATAGTTGATGTATTTAAAGAGGAAGAATAGCGATATCACGATGCACATCTTGGATATTGAGAGCTGCATGAACGACGATGAGATGAAGTCGACGCTGAGGTATCGGAAGAAGAGGTCGGTCATATCGAACATGTCGGCAGCCATGTAGATGCTACCGAGCACCGACACCACCGCGAGTATAGGTATGAATGCATGCATGATGAGGTCGAAAAGCCAGGTGTGGCTGATGTAGTCGCCCTTGAGCATCTTCTTTTTCATGTTGTCGCGAATGTTGTAGATGACGGTATTGAGCTTCTTCTCGCTTTCGGCAAGTTTGGCGTTGAGTTCGGCAAGCTGTTGCTCGTCGGTGGTAGCGCTGATTTGCTGCTTGAGCGAGTCGACGTTGGCGTGCAGCTTGTCGGTGGGCAGTTTGCCGTCGTTTTTCTCTTTATACACCTTTTGCACGCGGCGCAGCAGAGTGTTGGTCTCGTAGATTTTGCAGAGGTCGTAGAGGAAAGTGATTGTTTGGATGCAAGCCAGCTGGAAGGTCCACCAAATCATAATTTCCACGGCGAGGAGAGTGTAGCCAATGAGCGAGACGATGCAAGCCACCACCATGGCGATGAGCGAAATCACGGTGTAGACCATGTCGCTGCCGGGTATTGCCACTTTGCGGCGGCGCAGCGTGGATGCTTGCCAGAGGGTGAATGCCACCAGTATGGGCGGGAAGATGAGGTTCACGAGGTTGTTGGGGATGAACATCATGCGGAACATAATCACCACCAGAGCCATGATGAGGAACGGGGTGTATTGCTTAACGCCTTCTTTGATTTGTGTGCCGGAGAGGCGGAAGAGCAGCGACAGCAGGATGAAAATAATCAGCCAAGAGTATTCCATGAGCAGCCCGATTGCCATAATCAAGAAGTTGTTGGTGATGAAGTTTTGGACAATGCCCACCGAAATCATGAAAATGATGAATCCGCAAGCGAGCAGCAGCACCGGTTGTTTGCGGCGATAATCCTCGTTGTCGCGTATGCGTCGGGGCAGCAGCCAGCGTATAATCACTTGGCTGAGCACTGTCGACACCACCACATAGAACAAGATGAAAATCAAGGTTAGGGGCAGCACCATACCTCGCCATTGCGATTTTGCGTCGTGGTTGTGTCCCGATTTCGCTGCCGAAACACTTTTGTTTTTGAAGGCGGTGTATTTGTCGTCGATTTCGTTTTTAATCAGATACATCACGGTGGGGAGATTGAACATCATCTTCAGGTAGCTGTCGCCGCGGTTGCTGAAGATGTTGCGTCGCAGATATTCATATTTGCTTTGGGCGTAGGCGTTAAGCTCCTCCACCTTGCGGGTGACGCGCTCGTAGTGCTTGGTGTCTTTTTCAATCTGGTTCATGAGTCGCGCCATGTTGTTTCGAAGCGCCTTGGCGTAAATCAGACATTCTTTGCGGGCTTGTTGCTCGTCGGCGTCGAGGGTGAACGGCTCTTGCCCGTTGGCTTCGGCAAGGCTGTCGAGGCGTTGTTGCATCTGTGAAATGCGCAAGGTGTCGGCAACCATGTCCTTTTTGTTGCTATATTTGCGTTGCTTGCGGTTGATTGCAGGCGGCAGCTTCTCGAGCGAGTTGATGAGGAGGTCGTAGCGGTCCACCTCGCTCTTCATGCGTAGCCTGATTTTTTCGTAAGGCACGTTGTTTTGCTGAATGTTGTTATAGATGTTGGTGGCTTGCTGGCATGCGTAAGCCATATCGAAGGTGAAGCCATCGCGTTGCGAGTATAGTATGAGTGAAATCTGGTTGCACTTCTGCATGGTGAGCACCAGTTGGTCGTGCTGGTCCTTGGTGCGTTGCTCATACATTGCCATAACAGCTTTTTGCTTGAGATAGCTTCGCTCGAGTTCGGCACGGAGCACGTTGAGTGTTTGTTCGAAGTTTTTTTCTTTGAGCACGGCGTGAGATGCCTGACAAAAGCACAATGCCAGCATCAGCGCGGCTGCAAAACGATGGAACAGGGTTTTCATATACTCGAAATATAAGTTTTTTTGTATTTGGGTTGTATCCTTTTTTTGATTAGTTGCAAGAGGTGGAGGCTTGGGCGTCGTCGACAAACTGCAGGGTGGTGCCCGATGAGTCGACGCTGAGCCGCACCGTTGCGCCTTCAATCATGGGGAAGTTGCGGCGAGTGTGTCCGCAGGGAAACTGGAAGCTCACAGGAATGTCGAAGTCACGCAAAATGCTTCGGAACATATCCTCCACGGTGTCGAAGTCGAGTGTGGGCTTGTATCCGCTGAAGTCGCCCAGAATCACGCCTTTCACCTGCTTCATCACGCCCGAAGCAATGAGTTGATAGAACATGCGGTTGAGGTGCTCGAGGTTTTCGTCGACGTCCTCGAGGAACAGAATCAGCGGCACCGAGTCGGTTGGGTGTAGGAGGTCGAATGGCGAGCCGCTAATTGAAGTGAGCAGCGATAGGTTTCCGCCCACGAGCCGACCTTCGGCGTTGCCGTGACGATTGTAGATGTTAGGCGGCAGCTGATAGGTGGGCATTTTGCCAAAAAGGATGTCGCGCAGGTGGGCGTCGCATTCGTCGGCGCCTTGGCTGCGGTTGAGGTGCTCGAGCATGTGGGCGTGTATGCTCATCACGCCCTGTCGGTTCATGCATCCGTGCACGGCGGTGATGTCGCTGTAGCCGATAATCCATTTGGGATTGTTGCAAAACAGGGCAGTGTCGGCGCGCAACAGCTCCTGTATTGAGCCGTATCCGCCGCGGCTGCACATGATGGCTTTAATGCTGTCGGCAGCGAAGGCCCATTCGAGGTCGGCGAGGCGTTGCTCGATGGTGCCGGCAAAATTGCCGTTGTGCTTGAACACATGTTTGCCGAACACGGGCACCAGACCCCAGCTGCGCAGCACTTCGGCGCCGCCATAGGTCCACTTTTTGTCGGGGCAGCTTGCCGGTGAAATTATTGCCACACGGTCGCCGGGGCGCAGCGCCGCCGGACGCTTCATGGTTTGCGCCTGCGTTGCCAAGGCGGCGAGCAGCAACATGGCGAGCATGGTTGGTGATAAGATTTGCTTGATATTCATAGTTCTTTAATAGCTTTGGTGCCGTATGGTTGAAAAACACCAAATGCAAAGTTACAAAAAGTTTGCCGACTATAGCAATAAGAATTGGCAAACGGCGATGTTTTGCCAAAAAATGCCCTATGCATCGAAGCAAAAAAGGCTGCGCCGAAAATTGCTTCGACGCAGCCAAACATTATGTTTAACTATTTAGTGCGTAGGCTTAAAGCCTGGTGCATTCGATAATTAGAAGTTACGGCCGGTGTCCCACCACAGGCGAGAGTCGATGGCGTCTTTCTGACCGCGGGCACTAAGGATAGCCACGCCTTCAGCCAAACCTGCCGGGTTCGACGAACGTTCGTCGTAAGAGAACGGCAAGCGGCGGATGCCGATGCGGGTGAGTTCGTCTTTCGAACCGCTCAGATATTCGGCTTGCACGTTGTTGTTGTCGGCTGGAATCGGGAACAACTTAGGATAGCCGGTGCGGCGATATTCAGCCCATGCGTTCAAGCCTTCGGGGAAGCCTGCAATCCACTTTTGGATGATGATTTGTTGCAGTTTCTGTTCTTGTGTGCCACCTGCAAGGAATTTAACAGGAACATCGTTGACAGCTGCAATGTTGTTAGCCGGGTTGTGCGGGTCGACGTAGTCAATCTGAGTGGTTTCGCCGTTGATGTATTCAGCAGCGTTCAAGCCATACTTTGCAAACGAGTTGCGGATGCCTTCTTCGTAGAAGCTCTGGGCGTCGCCGCTAATCCAGCCACGCAAAGCAGCTTCGGCTTGCAAGAACGATGATTCGGCACGGCTCATGATAGGCATAGGCACGTCGGTTGAGTAAGGACCGCCGCTTGCCGGGCACTTGATGATTGAGAACATCTTGTAGCTCGAGCCGTCAACAGCCAAACCGTTACGGATACCCTTGATTTGACCTTCCAAACCGGCAGGTGAGCCGCTTGGAGTGTAGATGTCGCCTTTGCCGCCCCAACCTACACCTTGGCAAGTAGCTTCGAGGCGTGGGTCGTTGTAGCCCTTGAGGATAGTTTCGTAGTTAGCCGAGATGCAGCAGTCGTTGTAGTCGCGGCAGATGAGTGCCTGCGGGTTGCGAGTGTTGGCATCCTTAACTTCGATGTCGGTGTTTTTGAGCAGACCATACTTGTTGCCACAAGCAGCTACAACGTGTTGCTTAGCCAATTCGGGAGCAACAACAGCGCAACGCATAGCCAAGCGCAGGCGCAGCGTGTTGCCGAATTGCAGCCAAGTGGTTTGGCTGCTGCCGCACATCTTGTCCCATTCCAGACGCGAGCTGTCGTCGCCGCCATTGGCATCGAGCCACTTGGTGAGGCGGTCGCAAGCGTCGGCAAGCTCGTTGAGGAATGCAGTGTAGCAGGTTTCTTCAGAGTCATAAGCAACCGAGATGCCACCTTGCATCGATTGGGTGTAAGGACATGGTCCGTAGGTGTCGACCATCTTGTGAGCGCCAGCCACTTTCAGGATTTCGCTGATGGCAAGGAAGTCGTCGGAAAGGTTTTCAATCTTTTGTACGCTTGCCATAGGCTTAACCACGTGCAGGAGCATGTAGCTCAAGGTGTAGCCGTTCCAGCCGTTCATCATGAAGTAGTTGTCGTTGTTGTTACCGCCGTTGAAAGCAGTTGGGATTGCCATGTAGCCCGAATAGAGGTCGGCATTGAGGTTTTGAATGAGCTGATACTCCCAGTTGCCGTTCGACTGGTTGTAGAACACCGAGAGTTGAGCCTCGTTGAAGAGGTCGCTCATCTTCACGTCTTTGTCGGGAATTTGATATGGGTTGGTGTTAATTTCTTCGAAGTCCCCTGTACAGCCAACACCCATCAGAAGAGCTGCACCAAACAAGATGGAACTTTTGATATATTTTTTAATCATAGTGGCTTTGTTTTTAGAAAGAAAGTTTCAAGTTAAGACCGAAGCTGCGAGTATTAGGAATTCTGTAGTAACCCATACCGGCGTAACCGTTGCTTGTTGACATAGAAGTGTCAGGGTCGCTTGGGCAGTCCTTGTAGAGGAAGAAGAGGTTACGAGCGATAGCGCTGAGGCTGAGGTCGTGTCCGCTGCCGAGCAGGTCGCGGAAGGTGTAGCCAAGCGAGAGTTCGCGCAGACGGAAGTTGGTTTGCGAGTAAGCATAGTAGTCGCCGCTACCGCCGTTGATTGAACCGATGGCAGTGTAGAACGACTTAGCATCCATCTTTTCAACTTGACCAGTGGCTGTGTTGAACACTTCAACGCCGCCATTGTCGCGAGCCTTGGCAGAATTTTCCGATACGCCGTACATGTCGAGCGATGCTTGAGTCATGTCGAAGAAGTTGCCGCCAATTGAGCCGTCAATCAAGAAGTAGAGCGAGAAGTCCTTGTAGGTGAATGTGTTGCCCCAACCCAAGCGAACGTCGGCGTTCACGTTGCCCACTTTTTCGAATTCGTCGGCATATTGAATCTTGCCGTCGGCGTTCACGCAGATAAGACCGGTCTTAGCGTCGCGGATGAAATTTTGAGCGTAGATGTCGCCATACTTGCCGCCTTCAACCAGCCACGAGCGCAAGCCGTACATGCTACCGATGTCCACCTTGTCGAGGCGGTCGGCTTCGCTGATGCCTTCGCGGTTGTCGAGTTCCTTAATCTTGTTGTTGTTGTAAGAGAAGTTCACTTGAGTCTTCCAAGCGAAGTCCTTGGTGAAGCGTTGTGTCCAGCTTGCAGTTAATTCAACACCCGAGTTTTGGATGTTACCGGCGTTGAAGTAGTAGCTGCTATAACCGGTTGCCGAAGGAACCGACATCGAGAAGTATTGGTTCTTGTTGTTTGTCAGATAGTAAGTTACGTCGAAGTTGAAGCGGTCGTTGAACATTGAAGCGTCGATACCAAATTCCATTGAGTGCAACTTTTCAGGCTTCATGTCGGTAAACGGCATCGAAGTGTTGAAAGAGATAGAACCGTTAGAGAAACCGTTCAATGGGTTGGTTATGTAAACCGGCATTTCGTTACCTACTACCGAGTAAGTTGCGCGAGCCTTCAATTGATTGATTACTTCAGGCATCTTAACCATGTCGCTGATAATGGCTGTCAAACCCACCGATGGATAGAAGTAAGAGCCGTTAGGAGTGAATGCCAGGGTCGACGACCAGTCGTTGCGGCCAGTCAAGTCTAAGAACATCATGTCCTTCCAACCGATTTGAGCAGTAGCAAACACGGCGTTGAGGCGCTTGCGGCTCAATCCCTTGCTCGAACCGTTCTTGGTTGAGTTGGCAATATCCCAGAAGTTAGGCAAGTAGCGGTCGCCACCTTGGTTGAGGTTCTCGTTTTCTTGCTTGTAGTCGTTGAAGCTCGAGCCAACGGCAGCGCTAACCGAGTAGTCGCCGAAAGTCTTGTTGAAGTTAACCATGATATCGCCGTAGAATGTGCGCATCATGTAGTTTTCTTCTTGATATTCGCCGTCAGGGTTGGCAAGCACTTGGCTGGTAGAAGCGTGTACGGTGCGAGCCCAGCGGTCGTTGATGCGGTCGTAGCTCAAACGGCCTTGAACGAAGAGGTAGTCGGTGATGTCGAAACGAGCGCTACCCGACACCATTGTGCGGTTGCGTGTTTCTTCGCTCTTCACGCGGTTGAGAATCCAGTAAGGGTTCTGCGAGAAGTCGTTATTGGTGTCGCGATACCATTGTTGCTCGCTGTATTGCTTAACGTCGTTGTAAACCTCGTAGGTGTTCTTGTAGTAGTTCCAATCGCCGTTTGCAGGGAATGTATAAAGACCGGTGAGCGGGTTTTGATACTGACCACCGCGTGGACGGTTGTTGCCCTTTTGGGTGATGTAGTTAGCCGAACCCGAAAGAGTCAAACGGTCGTTGAGCAGCTTGTAGGTTTGCTTGAACATGATGTTGTGACGCTTGAAGTCGTTGGTAGGCATGATGCCTTCGGCAGTGGTGTTGGCATACGACATGTAAGATTGAATCTTGTCGGTACCGCCGCTAACAGCAACCGAGTTGATGAAGGTTGCACCAGTGCGGAAGAAGTCGCTCGATGCGTCAACGCCATTCGAAATCTTTTCGCCCCAGCTGTTGGTGTCGAGGCTGCCGTTTGCAAGGATAGGAGCGCCGTAGCGGCTTTGGATTTCAGGCTTGTCGAGAGCGGTTTCGATGGTGACGTTGCTTGAGAAGTCAACGCGTACGCGGCCCGACGAACCTTTCTTGGTTGTTACCAGCACAACACCGTTGGCAGCTTGCGAACCGTAAAGAGCGGCTGCCGAAGCACCCTTGAGCACGTTGATGCTGGCGATATCGTCAGGGTTGAGGTTCGAGAGGGCGTCGCCGGCATCGCGGCCGCCGTAAACCGATTCAACCTGCGCCATCGAGTTGTTGCTCATAGGCACACCGTCGATTACGATGAGGGCTTGGTTGTTGCCTTGTGCCGATTTGTTACCACGAATCACAATCTTCGACGAGCCACCTGCGCCCGACGAGTTAGGAGTGATAACCACACCGGCAGCCTTGCCTTGCAAGCTGTTAATCATGTTGGTTTCCTTGGCACGAACAAATTCCGAGCCGTTTACCTTTTGTGTGGCATAGGTGAGTGATTTGGCTTTGCGCTCAATACCCATGGCGGTAACCACCACTTCGTTGAGGTTGAGTGCGCCAGAACCAAGTGCTACGTCAACAACGGTGCGATTGCCCACTGCTTCTTCAACGGTTTCCATACCAACGTACGAAATCTGAAGCACTGCGCCTTCTTTCACGTTTTCCAATCGATATTTACCATCAATATCGGTGGCAGTTCCTTGGTTGGTACCTTTAACAAGCACACTTGCTCCAATGAGAGCTTCCTTGGTACTTGCATCGGTAACAGTGCCAGTGACCACCTTTTGCGCCATCAGCGCGCTTGTACATGCCACAGCAAGTACAAGTAAGAGAAGATACCTCCGCATAATAGTTTAGTTTAGTTAATAATATGGTTTTGATTTAGTTAAGTATGTTTTTGCTTTATATTGCTTGAATTATTGTGATGTTTTTTGGGGTTATTATTTCAGGGTTTGAATGTGTAACTATCTTCATGTTTTAATTGAAATGTTTAGAGAATATTAAGTGGTTGGTTTCGCGTGAGTTGAATTTTGGGTAACTACACGAAATCAGGTTGCAGAACATATTCATGCTGCTTGCCTAAATGGCGGTTGTGATGACAGCTACATAGCCATTTTTCATGTGCCTCCCGGAGTGCACTGAAAATTGAAAGATAATACTACTTGCATATTAATAGATTGTTTAGCTAAGTTTTAAGGTTATTGTTCAAAACAACGTGTATTATGGTTATTTCTGTGGCAAATATATTTCTTTATTTTGGGTTTGCAAAGATTTTTAACACAAAAGTGCACTTTTTTCGTCGAAATAGCCCAAAATTCCCACTGAATCGGCAATTTCATCGGCATTAAATTGTAATTGAATTGTAATTTTTGGGCGTTAATTCGGCGTTTTTCAGTGTACAGCAAGGCTGTGCATAAAAATGTATATACACACACAGATGCATAGTGAGGGGCTAAGGCATTGCATTTCGGTGGCAGCTCAGCCGAGGTAGTAGTCGATTGGCAGGCGTTCGCTCACGTCGAAGTTGTGACTTGGCGTGTCGCCGTTGTAGACGATTGTCATGCTGCGGTAGGCTTGTGGCACATGCAGTGTGTTCACCGCGCCCCATTGCGGTTCGCCAAAGTCAAACGAGCGACCGCTCAGCACCAAGCGGTTGGCGGTGTAGTCGATGTCCCAAAAACCGCCGCCCATGGGGTGGTCGGCAGGTTGCAGCAGGTCGCGGTGCATGTGCACCACGCCAATGCGCAGGTGTCCGTGCGAGGTGAGCACGAATTTTCGTTGAAGCATGCTTTTGAGGTGCTTTGTGGTTGATGCGTTGATAGAAAAAGGTTAGACGCCTTTGTGGGTCATGATGTCGAGCACCATTCGGTCGGTTTCGTTCATGGCTTCGCGGCCAATGCTGGTGAGGTTGCGAATGCTTCGGTCCACATCGTCGTCGACAATGCCTTCCACCGAGGTGACATATTTCCCCTCTTTGGCAAGGATGGCAGAGAGCACCGCCATCGACACGCCGCTGGTGACCTTGAGCGCGCAGCTGGGTTTGGCGCCGTCGCACACCATTCCGGTGAGGTTGGCAACCATGTTTTTCACCGCATAGCACACTTGCTCATACGAGCCGCCCATCAGGTAGGTGATGCCGCAGCTCGAGCCGCTGGCAGCCACCACGCAGCCGCACAATGCCGACAAGCGCCCGAGGCTTTGCTTGATGTAGATTACGGTGAGGTGGCTCAGGGCGAGGGCGCGTATGAGCTGCTCCTCGCTGCAATTGTTGTCCTCGGCAAACACCACCACCGGCATGGTGGCTGTGATGCCTTGATTGCCGCTGCCCGAATTGCTCATCACCGGAATCATTGCGCCAGCCATGCGGGCGTCGCAGGCTGCCGAGGTGTAGGAGATGATGCGGGCAAAGGTGTTGTCGCCAAGCACGGCGTGCTCGGTCTTGCTGTTGCGAATTATTCTGCCCAGTTCATGGCCGTAATGACCGCAGAACGACTGTTCGGCAGCCGCCTTGTTGAGATTGCGGCTTTCGAGAATGAAGCGCAGCTCGTCGAGCGGAGTGGCGGTGGCAAATTCCCACACCTTGGCCATGCTGAGCTGCGGTTCGCTGCTTTCGCCTTCGGCTTTCGCTGCCACGCGTCGGTCGAGGAGCACTGTGCCGTCCTTCACAAGATAGACAAAATGCGTGTGTCCGCCGGCAATTATGGCGAGGGCTTTTTTGCCGTTTTTGTCTTCCGCGCGCACCTCGATGTAAAGCTTTTCGGCGATGCCTTCCTTCAGCTTGATGTCGATGGCGCCCGAGGCAATGTATTGTCTGCCAGCCTCAACGGCTTGGGGTGTGCAGTCCTTCAGCACCTCGAGGTCATATTCCGAGCGTCCGATTGAAGCACCCAAGGCTATGGCAATAGGCAAGCCAATCATGCCCGTGCCGGGAATGCCCACGCCCATGGCGTTTTTGAGGATGTTGGCACTAAGTCGCACATCGATGTGCTTTGGCAGGCAGCCCAGCAGTTCGGTGGCACGCGCCACACACAGCGCCACGGCAATTGGTTCGGTGCAGCCAATGGCGGGCACCACTTCACGCTTGATAAGGTCGATTATTTGTTGTCGTTCGGTTTGGTCAATCATCGGTTGTAAATAAAAGGAGGTGTATTTTTTTAAAAAAAAGAAGAAACAGGGCTGGAAACCTCAGGCGGAGTCCAGCCCTGAATGGGGATTACTGATTACACTGATGTGCAAGCATTATTTCTTTTCGGTTGCCACATATTCCTTGATGGCTTTTGTGAGTTCCATCCAATGTTCTTCGGTCATGCCACCGCCGGTGAACACACACACGCCTGCAGCGCCGCCCTTGAGCGAGGTGATAGTGGCTTCGCCGATTTCGCTTGGCAGCAAGCCAGAGCCTTCGGGGTCGGTCACCTTGTCCTTGTTGCGCCAGTCGTGGCAAATGAACAAGCCGCTGTATACAGGAGTGCCCTTGTCGGCAACACTCTTAACCTCTTCGGCAGCCATTTCGCCCACCCAAGCCGGCGATTCAAGATAGAAGTCGTTGTAGTTCATTGGGAACACAGCATCGATGTTCCAGTCGTTCCATTGCTGACGAACCATCCACACGGCGTGGCTGTCGGGACCCGGGAACACGTCGGCGCTCACCTTCTTGCCCATTCCATGCACAGCGTCGCAAATCTTGTTCACAAGGGCAGTGATGTTGTCGCAGCGCCATTTAGCCCAAGCCTTAACGGTGTCGGGCTCTTCGGTGGCACGGATGTCGATGCCTGTTTCTGCCTTGAACTCTTCTACGCATTTGTCGCAGTAGCAGAAGTCGGCCTTTGGATATTCCTTGTCCATAACCAAGCCATATTTATCCCACAAACCGCGGCTGAGAATCACGTCGGCATAGCGGATATAGTCGAGCTGAACAAATTCCACTTCGGGGATGGCAGCAATCTTTTTGATTTTTTCGATTAAGAAATCAGCCACCTTAGGGTTGCGAGGGTCGAGGGTGGTGTAGTAGGGCACGTATGGAGGGTTGTCCCATGCCGATTCGCCGAGGCGGTTTACGGTGTACATGGTTGAATCAACACCTTCTTGCTGTGTGCCTTGCACCATGATTGGGCACCAAGCGTGGAATTCCAAGCCGTATTCCTTGGCGAGCTTGGCAGCGGTGTCGGCATTTTCAACGTTGAAGCCCACGTTGATGCAAACGCCCTTCAAGCCATATTCCTTGTATTTGGCAAAATGCTCACGCAACTGAGCAGAACCCGAATAACCTTCCCATGCATATACGGGAACATCTTTCACGTCGATTGTTTGCTGGCACGATGCGAGCGCGAACACTGCCAACACGCATAACAATAGCTTCTTCATAATTTTGATAGTGTTTTTTTGATATTTACTTAGTTTTGAGTTACAGTATATTCGATTTGTTCGGTTATGCAAAGGTAAAGAAAAGAAATCTAAAAACAAATCAAATCGTTCAAATAAATCATTGTCACGGTATATGACTGGGCTGTGTCATTGGGTTATAACTAATTTGTGCTTTTAGGATTAGGCGCCTTTCAGGCGACATGGCGGCTGGGTGTGCAACCGCGCCGCGGTTGTGGATGGAGGGGTGCGTTGCGCTGCCTCCCCACATAGTCGCCTGCGGCGCCAATATGGGGTTATGCAAATTGTAACCGCTCGCGCGGTTAATATCGCTGGTTATATGCGGAATTTCGCCTAAACCAGTAGGGGCGTATGGCAATACGCCCTAACCACGCAGCAGCGGGTGTGGCGTCTCTCTCGCAGATTGCTCAGAAAGGGGAAGTATAACAAGCGCCGAAGGTGCTTGACCATGCTTAACCGCTGGCAAGCCCACAAGGGCGCAGCCTGCGGAGAGGTGGCATCAATAATAATGTGCCTCGAAGTGGCACAACATTGTTCGACATCTTCGACGCCGAATGATAGTGAGGTATCCGCTCCCCGCAGGTTGCGCTATCGCTCCACCAGCGGTTATGCATGGTTTGCCATCTCCGATGGCACATCCTCGCTGCGGTCGCCGGGCGTATTGCCATACGCCCCTACGGCATCACATCTCCAGCAGACGGCACACAGCGCGCACAACCGCGCGAGCGGTTGCAATATCAATAACCTCACGTTGACGACAAGCGTAGCGAAGTCGGCTACGTGGGGAAAGCCGATGAACCCCAGAGGCATCAACCGTGGAGCGGTTGCAGATTCAGCAAACGAAGGCAATTCGCGTCCTGTGCCAGTTTCGGGGAGCGTCGGTTGTCCGTGGGTTACGCTGCGCTCACCCACGGCTAAGTCCCTTCGGCTTGCGCCTCCGGAGTATCGTCTTCCAGACGACATTGCGGCGTGGAGTGGTTGTTAGACGCGGCAGGATATCGTTAGAAGCGCCAATAGAGCTGCAGGTCGGCGGTAGAGAAGCTGCCGTCGGCACCGCGATGCTCGGTGGCTTTGTCGTCCACTTGGTTGAGGTTGAGCTGCAGTTTGAGGTTCTTCAGAATCCAATATTCAGCCGAGATGCCGTAGATGGTCTTGGTGGTTGAATAGTCGAGGTGCAGATAGTCGGAATAAGCATCAACTTTGCCGTAGATGCGCAGTTTCTTGTCGCGAGTGACGGGCGCTCCAGCCATCACATACCATCCTTGGCTCTTAGCCGAACCTTTCCATGCGGCGTTTTCGGCGTCCCAGTCGCTCACCTTGTAGCCGTAGCTGTGCACATACTCGCCACGCAGGGTGAATGCGCCGTTGTATTGCAATCCGGCAGCCCAGCGGCGGCGGTCGACGGTGATTCCGGTGGATGATGTGTAGCGGCCGTTCCATCCCCACCAGTTCAGGCTAAGCCCTTTGATGGGCGAGATGCCAATGCCGCCAATCAGGTCCTTGTGGCTGTTTTTGTCGGCGTGGTTGATGCCCTGACCGGTCCATAGACCCACCTGATAATGTACCCAAGCGTGTCCGTCGCGAGCCGAAGGCAGCAGGTCACCTTGCAGCTGCACGCCCACGTCGCGGCCGTTGCTGTCGTGCTCGCCGCAGCGGTCGCTCATGCCCGACAGCTTAGATGTGGCTTGCGAATAGGTGCCGAACCCTATGTCCCACGGGTTCATGGGGTTTTCAATCATAAAGGCACGTTTCATCTGACCGAATTTGATGCGAGCCCACGCCCAGTGCTGCCATTCAATCCAGGCATCGACAATACGCGGACCTTTCTCGCCGGCGCTGCCGCCAATGCCGTTCACCTGCATCTGCAGGTTATAAGCAAAATCGAGCATCTTGCCCTTGGCATAAAGGCGCACCAAGCGCAACTCGAAGTTGCTGTGAGTGGCACCTTCCTGATTGTTGGCTGAAGCCTTGCCTATGACATATCCACCAAAGGTGGTGTTTTGAATTGCTTGTTTCACTGCCGACGAACCAGTTTCGGCAGGCGATTCGATGGCAAATGCCGAAGAGCACACGATGGTGGCGGCGCAAAGCACAAGCACCGCTCTCAGTAGTTTTTCCATATCAAAATAAAATATTCCTATTAGTTGTAAATTAAAAAGCATTTGCGTGCAAAGTTACTACATCTCACGCGATTAACCTACGAGCCTGTTTTATTTTTTTGCCGGCAAATGTGGCTTTATGGCAGTTGCAGGGTGGTGATTACGGGATTGTGGTCGCTGAGCATAGCGCCGGGACATTCGTGCGGCACCTCGTAGAGCTTAGGGGTGATGTTGCTGCTCACCATCACAAAATCGATGGTGCTGCGTTCGTTCATGGGCAGGCGGCAGAAGTTGTGCCAAGTGTGCTTGGCGCCGATGCGCTTCAGGGCGGCGCTGTTGGCATCGGTGAGCACCGCCGTGAGGGTTTTGTAGGCGTCGCCGTTGCTGTCGGTGTTGAAGTCACCGGTGACGATAGTGGGCAGCTTCCCTGCTATCTTTGGCAAGCGGCTGACAATGAGTCGAGCGCCTTCGCGGCGCGCCACTTCGCCCAGATGGTCGAGATGAGTGTTGATAATCACAAACTCGCGGCGCGAGGCACGATGGCGCATCACAACCCAAAGGGCAATGCGCGGGTAAGCACCGTCCCAACCTTTCGAGCCAACGACATCGGGCGTGTCGGACAAGGCAAAGCAGCCTTTACGAATCACTTCCACGGCATCGCGCCGATAGAATATGGCATTCACGCCGTCGGTGGCGCGCACTTCGCCGTAGGCTGGCATCAGGCTCAGCAGCGAGCTGTCCTGACTGCCCACCAGCTCTTGCGAAGCCACCACATCGATGCCTCGTGAAGCGATGAATTCGGCAATGCGATGCCTGCGGTAGTGCCAGTTGTTGCTTGGGTTGTCCTCAGGCACCTGGCAGCGCATGTTGAACGTGGCTACGGTGACCTCGGCTATTGCCCGATGGCGTGCCACGTTGTGCTGGCTTCGGCAAGCGCAGCACAAAAGCAGCATCGCAGCGCAAATTAGATGTAACAATCGTTGAGGCATATCTTGGGATGGAGTTATAGGTCGTCGTAGGCAGGCGAGAACGTGTCGGCGCCGCTGAACGAGCCGAGCTGCACGCCACGCTTGAGCCACTTGATGCGCTGAGCCGATGTGCCATGGTTGAACGAGTCGGGCACGGCATATCCCTGCGATTTCTTTTGCAGATAATCGTCGCCAATCTTCGAAGCGGCATTCACGCCCTCCTCGATGTCGCCGTCCTCGAGCGACGAGAACATCTTGTTGTCGCAATTAGCCCACATTCCGGCAAAATAGTCGGCTTGCAGCTCGAGGCGCACGCTAATTTGGTTTGCCTCCTTTTGGCTGACGCGTGCCATTTGCGAGTGGGCGGCATCGAGCGTGCCAAGGAGATATTGCACATGGTGTCCCACCTCGTGGGCGATGACGTAGGCGTAGGCAAAATCGCCGTCGGCGCCGATGTTGCGTTTCATATCGGTGAAAAACGAGAGGTCGATATACACAGTCTGGTCGGCAGAGCAGTAGAACGGACCCACAGCAGAAGTTGCGCCACCGCAGCCGCTTTGCACGCTGCCGGTGAATAGCACCAGTTTGGGCGGGATGTATTCTTTGCCAATTTTCTGGAACTCGGCAGTCCACACGTCTTCGGTGCCAGCCAGCACCTGGCTTGCAAACTTAGCCAATTCGTCCTCCTCAGCCGACGATTCGTATGCCGAGGCGGGGTTAGCGCCAAAGTCGAGGTTGCCGCCGCCAACGATGTTGAGCACATCGCCAAGGTTGCCGCCCATCAGCAGCACCACTATTGCCACCACGGCAACGCCGCCGATGCCCAATTTGCCAAGCGAAAACATGCCCCCGCCGCCACCGCGACGGTCGTTAACATTGCTGCTTTCGCGTCGTCCTGTCATTCTCATAGTTGTCAGTTTTGTTATAAGGTTGATTTGCTATAGCTGTTCATTATTAACAATGCCATTGCGAGTACATTTGCCACAAAGGTAGCAAATTATGCCCAAGCAGCGGGCAATAGCGACA
The DNA here is from genome assembly GCA_051871555.1 of Muribaculaceae bacterium. Lineage (GTDB taxonomy): Bacteria > Bacteroidota > Bacteroidia > Bacteroidales > Muribaculaceae > SFTJ01. The sequence continues at coordinate 16,499 of JBJECZ010000088.1, forward strand.
CCGAAAATGCCAAAATAATGCCTAATGTGCTGAGGAATGGAAATTTTTTTGTTTTTTTGTTGTTAACAAAACCGCTGACTGTGCGTTTATTTGATGAACGACGTTCAAACGAGACGGATGATGAATTACAGTGAATACGAAAAAATAGCACCTCGGCTGCGCGAGAAATCGTTGCAGATATCGCGCATGATGGGCATGAACGACGACGATGCTCTCGACGTGGCTCAAGATGTGCTGCTGAAGCTGTGGCAGATGCGCCACGAGCTGAGCCGATTCCGTTCGTTGGACGCATTGGTTGCAGTGTGCACCCGGCATCGAGCCGTCGACCTGTATAGGCGTAACGCCCATTCGGCATCGCTCATCGAGGTTAACGACGACCTGTTAACCGACAGCTTCACGCCGCTTGCCGAGCTTGAGCTTGCCGAAACGAGCCGCTGGCTGCACGAGAAAATACGCTCGCTCCCCGACAAGGAGCACATGGTGCTGATGATGCGCCAGGTGGAGAAGCGTGAATATGGCGAGATTGCCCGGTTGCTCGGCATTGAGGAGACTTCAGCCCGAGTGCTGCTGGCAAGAGCGAGAAAGAAATTATTACAACAATTCAATCAACACTCACAATGAACAACGAAAAGGAACATATATCAAACCTGCTTGAACGGTTCATGAACGGCGAGAGCACTCTTGCCGAGGAGGAGCTGTTGAGCCGTTATTTTGCCACGCATGAGGTGGATGCCGAGTGGGAGCCGTATAAGCAGATGTTTGCCTATTTCGATTCGGGTATGGCTGACGCTGCGAAGCCCGCTCCAGCGCCGGATGCGGAGCAAGCGCCGCAGCGCAAGGTGGTGCGGTTCAGGTGGCTACGGGTTGCCGCCGCGGCTGCCGTGGCGCTGCTGTTTGCAACGGGGTTGTGGCAATTGTTTGACGGCAGTGACGAGTTGCCGCAGGTCGACTTGCAAACTTCGCCCGGCTATGCGCAGCAAAGCCATCCAGAGGAGGAGCCCGACACAGCCCGAAGCCGCAAGGTGATGGCAACCGATGTGGCACCCAAGTCGGTTGAGCAGCGTGCCACCGTTGCAGCCACCGCACGCCCGAGTCGGCATTTTGTCGAGCCGAAAAACGACAAAATCGTTGCGGAAGACTTGCAACGAATGGCGGAAGCACACTATTGGGCTGAAAATACTGCAGATGCCTCATGCGCCTTGGCTATGGAGGAAATGATAGAGGCGCGTAGGGCAGTTGAGCGCGAGGCGGCGATGTTTGCCGACACCGTCGACGTGCAGCTCACGCAGGTGATTACCGTGCCTTGAATTTTCATTTACGAAATAATAGAATTAACTTTATGAAATTGAAAAATAATACACTTATGAAATCACGATTGGTTTTACTTATATCGTTTGCACTGGTTGCCGCATCGATGAGCGCCACCAAGCAGCAATTGCAACAAGCGTTTGACCGCATTGCCGGTTCGAATTTTGTGCGAAGCAATTCGATGTATAATGGTAGTGCTAAAGGCAAAAACACTAACTTGAAGGTGTGGAAGTTTAAAATACCTTCTGACCAGCGCGAACTTTTCGACAATGTCGAAGCGGCGTTTGCCGACCCGGGCGACGCTTACTTCAAAACTGACAGCCGCGACGGCAGCAATCAGGCGTTTTTGATTAGTTGCGGCGATAGCCAAAAGGTTACCGTTGGCGGAAAAGACAAGAATGTGATTGTGGCATGCTATGAGGACGAAGCCGACAGCAATTATCGCCATGTCTATGCCATGGACTGGTGCGAAACCGACGGCTCGATTGATGGCAGCATCGTGTATTCGTTCAGCGAGCGTCCGAAGTCGACGAGCAACAGCTATAAGATTACTGATATCGACTGGCAGGATTATGGCTTCAATTCGTTGTCGGATTTGTCGAAAGGGCGGTTGAAAGGCACTGTTATTAAAAGCGACGGCACTATGATTAGCAGCGATGGCACTGTTTTTGGCAGCGACGGCACCATTGTTAAAAGCGACGGCACTGTTTTTGGCAGCGATGGCACCATTGTTAAAAGCGACGGCACGGTGATTGGCAAAAAAGGAAATGTGTTCACCGTTGAAGATGACAGCAAGGATGTTTGCATGCAAGTGTATGCCGACAAGCAAGGCACGCTCACCATCACCAACGTGCAAGGCGCTTCGCTCTATGCCACCAGCGGCAAGAAGTGCAAAGTGGAGGTGAAAGACTATGTGATTGAGGCCCAAAAAAATGGCGTGGTGAAAATCAACGGCAAGAAATACGATGCGCGCGAGAATATGCTCAATTTATTCCCCGAAGGCGTTGTGGTGAAATGCGACAAGACGGCGCAGCCTGCCCGCAGCCGATGCACCATCTCGGTTGACAAGGACTTGCAAAAGGTATCGCTCAACGGCAAGGAGCTGTTCACTCACGCTATGGGATATGAGATGCACAACATCAGGGGCGAACCGTCGGTGAAGGCAAAGAAACTGGTGAATGGCAACATTCCGGCTTCGCGCAGCAAGTGGCTCAGCCAATTCGATTTTTATTGTAACGCTGTGGCGAAATCGCCCAATTCACACATGACGGCTAATGCCTATTTGGAGCGCATACGCGCGTTGCTTGGCGACTGCAGCATGCTCAGCGACTACGAGTTGCAGTTGGTGAAGGAAGAAATCTATAACATAGTGAAAATCTACGACGATTTGTCGGCATCGAAGACGCGCGTGCCCATTTATCTGCGCAGCATCGTTCACGAGATTAAGGATATCATCGACCAAAAAGTGCAAAACAAATAAGAGTTGCGAAAGAATTCAGGGGCGTATTGCAGAATATGCCCCTTTTGATTTTTTTAGCGGAGTTTGCGGCGCATAATCAGCTTGGTCACCAGCGAGGTGAGCGCACCCACAGCCACCGATAGGGCGAGCACCACAAGCACGTCGGTCCACTGCACGGCAACGGGGTAGGCGGTGATGATGAGCGTGGCGGCATTGCCCTGCATTTCAATAAGTCCGAAATGCTCCTGAAGCAAGCACAGCACCAACCCCAGCGCAATGCCCAGCACGGTGCCGGTGAGCGAAATCACCCAGCCCTCCATCACAAAAATCCGGCTAATCAGCTTGTTGGAGGCACCCAGATTTCGGAACGTGTCGATGCTGTCGGTTTTTTCGATAATCAGCAACGATAGCGCGCCAATGACGTTGAAAGTGGCAATCACAAGAATGAAGCCCAGCAGCAGGAAAGTCACCCATTTTTCAATGTTCACCATGCGGAATGCCTCGGCTTGCTGCATCAGGCGGTTTTTCACCACATATTGCTCGCCAAGAGCATCGGTCAAGGCAGCCATCACAGCCGGCTCGTTGGCGTCGGGCGCAAGGCGCAGCTCCACTGCGGTGGCTTGGGTGGTGTAGTCGAACAGCCGCCGAGCCATCTCAATCGACACAAACATGGTGCTGCGGTCGTATTTGTTCTGCTCAATCTGAAAAACGCCGGAAACAAACACCGAATCGCTGCGCAGAGCCGTGGCAGGATTGGCAAGGTTGATGTTGCCGCGGCGTCGTGGCACGTATAGGCTCACCATCTTCAGGTAGTCGGGGCGCACGTTTAGCGAGAGCGCCGGACCGATGGCAATGACCGAATATTGCGAAATGCCGTCGTCAAGCAGATATTTTCCGTCGATGATGGTGCTGCGAATGTTGGTGAGCGAATCGTAGCCGTCGGGCACGCCTTTGAGCGTCACCGGCATCTGATAGTTGAAGAACATAGCCAAAGCATTGTCCTCAACCACCGGCAGCGCCATCTCCACGCCTGCCACGCCACGAGCCACAGCCGCCACGCTGTCGGCATCAGCGATGGTTTTGCCCAAGGTGGCAGTGATGGCGATGTCGGCATCGAGCATCGACAATTTGCTGTGGATGAGTTTGCTGAAGCCGTTGAACACCGACAACACGCACACGATGGCGGCAGTGGCGACGATGACACCGCACACCGACACAATCGATATGATGTTGACAGCGCTATGCGACTTTTTTGAACGCAGATAGCGCAAGGCTATGTGTAACGGCAGATGCATGCTGCTTGGCAGTGAATTGAAGGGTTATTCGCCGTCGCCGTCGGCTGGTTGGTCGCTGTTGCTGTCAGCTGGTTTGATGCCAGCCAGAAGCGAGTCGATGTGGTCGATATAGTCGAGCGAATCGTCGATGTGGAATTGCAGCTCAGGACATTTGCGCAGCTGATAGCGCACTTTCTGAGCCAATGCGTAGCGCACCTGCTGCGACGTCTTGTTGATGTTCTGCAGGATGGTGGCGCCTTGTTCCGAAGGGAAGATGCTCAAATACACATGAGCGATGCTCAAGTCGGGCGAAATCCTTACTGCGCTCACCGACACCAGCACGCCGTGAGTCTTGGCGGTTTGTTGGCGGAAGATTTCGCTCAGTTCCTTTTGAATGAGTCGTGTTATTTTTTGTTGTCTCGTAGTTTCCATAAAAGCAATTTTGATAGTTACAAAAATTAATTTAGCGGTTATTTTTTGCGAATGATAGTCAATCCGTCGCGCAAAGGCAGAATCACCTTTTCCACCTCGTTGTCGGCAGCCACGAGGTCGTTAAACTCCAGAATTCCGCGAGTTTGGTCGTCGAGTTTTTTCCCCCAATCCACCACTTTGCCGTCCCAAAGGGTGTTGTCGGCAATGATGAAACCGCCCGGACGCACGCGAGGCAGCACCATGCGGTAGTAATCGACGTAGTGGCGCTTGTTAGCATCGATAAACACCAGGTCGAAGTCGCCTTCGATTTCAGGAATCACCTTGCAGGCGTCGCCGATGTGCAGCGTGATATGCTCGCCAAGAGGCGAACGGGCGAAGTGGTCGCGAATGAAATCCTCCAGTTCGTCGTCGATTTCAATGGTGTGCACCATGGCGTTGTCGTCAAGCAGTCCCTCGGCAAGGCACAGCGCCGAGTAGCCGGTGAACGTGCCCAACTCCAGCACCAGTCGCGGATTAATCATGCGCACAAACATCTTGAGCAGCCTGCCTTGCAGATGCCCCGAACACATGCGCGGACGCAAGTGATAGAGATGCGTTTCGCGGTCGAGGCGCGCCAACTGGTCGGGTTCGCTGTCGATGTGCTGCAATATGTAGTCGTGCAAATCTTCTTCCACAGTGCGTTAGTGTTAGTTAGTTATTCGTCGCCGATGAGAGCTTCCACCGCCAAGCGATAGCTGTCGAGCCCGAAGCCGGCAATCACGCCACGGCAAACGCCCGAAATCATTGAGCGGTGACGGAACTCCTCGCGGCTATGCACGTTGGATATGTGCACCTCAATTACAGGCGTGCTAATGGCCTTGATGCAGTCGGCAAGCGCGATGCTGGTGTGGGTGTAGGCGCCGGCATTCAGCACAATACCGTCGTAGTCGAAGCCTATGCGCTGAATTTCGTCGATGAGAGCGCCCTCGTGGTTGCTCTGGAAGTAGCTCAGTTCAACCTTTGGAGAGAAGCGTTTGCACAGGCTTTCGAAGTAGCCCTCAAAAGCGCGGTTGCCATAGATGCCCGGTTCTCTTGTGCCCAAGAGGTTGAGGTTTGGTCCATTTATGATTGCTATCTTCATTGTGGTACGGATTGGCAATATTTTTGGGTGTGTGAATAATTATGTTGTTAATTGAGTATTAATTTACAAAGTTACTAAATTTTTCCACACCCCACCAAATTTATCTCACTTTTGCCGCATAACACTTCGGTAAGCCTCTTGCCCCTCGCTAAGCTTATGTAGAATAGCGTCGCGGCTGGGTCTGCAACCGCGCCGCGGTTGTGGATGGTGGGTTGCGTTTTGCCTTTCCCACATAGCCGCCTACGGTGCCAATATGGGGCTATAGAAGTAATATCGCTGACAATCAAATGGTTATATGTGGAATTTCGCCTTGATTTGTAGGGGTGTATAGCATCGCATCACTCTACTACATAACACATCACTGCGGTTGCCGGGCGTATTGCCTTACGCCCCTGCAACGCTTTTCATACACCTTTCGGCGCTTGATGCTATCATCCCGAAGTGGGCAATAGAGGGCGGCTATATGGGGCAATCCGATAACACAAAAGCAGGTCGGGGAAAAAGCCTGGCCTGCTTTGAAAAATATGGTTTGCTAATAGCTAATTCGGTGAGGATTAGCGACTAATCTTAGCAGTGGCAATGCCATTTGCAAAATACCGATTAACCTAACACGCAGAGAGTTTTGTGTCAGGCAAAAGCATGGCTTGCAAGCAAATGGAATGAGGGTGCCGTTTAGTGGCGGGTTAGTAGGAATAGATGAGTGTGAGCAGCGTCTCGCCCACGGCGCCAAGGGTGGCAGGGCTGATGTGGCGCATCACGTCGTCGGTGGTGTGCCATCCGGAGAAGAAGCCGTATTGGCTGTCCATGCGCATGTCGATGATGTCGATGCAAGGCACGCCGGCATTGTTTACGGGCAGGTGGTCGTCGTTGATGCCGCCGCCCGGCTTGCTGATGAATCGGTTGGAGTGACCCAGCGCAGCAGCAATACGCCACACTTCGCGCACCACCGCCGGAGCATATTGCATCGAATAGTATTCCTGCAAGAACGAGGCATCGGCAGCTCCCACCATATCGAGCAAGATGCCATACATCGGGTGATAGCCTTGCTGATGCATGTTTCGAGCCCAGTATTGTGTGCCCAGCGCCCACGAATCGTCGTTGCCGCCTTCGTCGTCGCCCCAGTCTTCAACGTCCACCAGCATGATGTCCACGCCAATGTTTGGCAATTTGGTTTGCATGGCGCGTGCCATTTCGAGCAGCACAGCCACTCCGCTGGCAGCATCGTTGGCGCCCATCACCGGCGTGCGTCGCTTGGCTGGGTCGGGGTCTTTGTCAGCCCACGGGCGGCAGTCCCAGTGCGCCAGCAGCAAGATGCGGGTTTCGGCATCGGCGTTGATTTGCGCAATGATGTTTCGCAACGGCAGGTTCACGCCGTCGAAGGTGGTGACTTTGCCGGTTTGCTCAATCACCGTAGTGCCATAGCTTTTGAGCGTGCTCACTAAATAGTCGCCACAGCGGCGATGTGCATCGGTGCCCGGCACGCGAGGTCCGAATTGGCATTGGCGTTGCACAAAGGCGTAAGCCGAGTCGGCGTTGAAACTTACCGGTGCCGCCGCCACGGTGTCGGTATCTTGGGCAATTTTTTCGCTTTTCGATGTCGATGAGCATCCGCCTAACAACAGAATAATCGAAGAGAGTGCTATAATGAAATATCTTATCATCTTTGGGGTTGGTTTTCGCTTGGTGATTATGCAAGCAAAATTACACCAAAGCACCCAAATATGCAATACCTGAGTGCTTTGGATAAATTGGCGTGAAAAAATATTACATGCTAATGTATTTGCGATGATTTTTAATCACAATTCCTTTATATCCCTCGCCAACGCGCTGCCCCAAAACATTATAGGCACATCCGTCGGCGTCTTGCAGTTCGCTGTCGTCAACTATTATGTTTTCAATGCCTCCCACGCCATTAAATATTACCGTGTCGAGGTTCTTGGCATTCGTTTCATACCAGTCTTTCACATAGCTGAGTTCTTCATCAAGGTTTTCTTTGAGCTCAACGGGGTTTCCATTCCATTTCGCATACTCTCTTGCCCAAGCCCCCGATTCGCTAAACTTTCGAGCATAATCATCCAATCGGGCAAATACAGCCTGGTTAGAAAGAGTGCTTTGCCTGAGACTGCGCCACCTATCTGCCACTGCTGAGGCATAACTATTATCGTAATACCACAATCGACGATGCGGGAGCGACTGAAATACTTCGTCGTGAGAAGTGGGGTCTGGCCCATACATCCCATCCCAGAGCCCACCAAGCGAGGCATCGAGGTCCCAAGGGGTAATCAGCACCTTATTGTCGTCGTTGTTATTCTTGTTCACCATACTCAAGAAGGTGTTTTTCATGGTGTTGTCACGCAAACCTTGCGCCATAACAAACACATGATAATCAATGAAGTTATATCGATGGCAATGGTCGTCAAACTCTTCAAGGAACTTCGTTGTTGTAGTCTTTGAGCAGAAATCAATGAATTCTTTCAGAGGCGTGTAGGCTTGTTCACAGGGATAGTCGTCGGGGTATTGTAGTTCCCAAGAATTCCACTCCTCGCCGTTCATATCTTGGTCGTCGTAGCCGGTGAGATATGCAGCCGAGCACCACGAGCTGCACTTATATAGCACGCCGTTTATCGTTACGGTTTCATCGTCGTTCTCGATTGCTTTGTCTAACCCAAGTAATTTGCGGTTAATCTTATCGCTCAGGCAATATAAACCGTGATATTCACCATTGATGAACAATTCAACATAATGACCCACCGTGCCATTTCTGTTATCGTATTTAGTATCGTAAGGAGTGCTGCTCATTTCGTTCCATATATCGAAATTCACACGGTTTCTCATGCGAATGCGGTCAATAGCCATAGCGTCAAGAATCCATGCGTCGTCTTTTCGGATGCCCAAAATAGATGCGTCAAGGCTGTTTCCTTCATCATCAAGCAGTTTCACGCCAAACGATTTCTTATCGTAACGAAGAGATGATGCTCCACGATACTTAATTTTACAGCTGAACTTAGTCTCTGCTTCACCGTTAGTGCGTTTTTCAATATCGGCAATCTCGATAGTTGCAGGCACATACGTCAACTTGTTAACGCTTTCTAAATCAACAGTTAAGTTTACTAAGGGTAGTGATTTCTCATTCATTTTACCTTTGAGTGTTGCATAGTCCGTAGGATTTTCTTGAGAGTGAGCAATCAAAGGAATCAGCATTTGCATAGCAACAATTAAAATAGTAATATTTCTCATAAAAATAAAATATATGCGCCGAGTGTTACATCATTTTGTGATGATAAAGTGGTGTGTAACATTTGGCGAGAAGAATGGGTTAATTTAGTAATATAAAGCCTTTGAGGCCGCTTGCAAAAATACAAAACAGTTTCAAAAAAAGCAAATTAGGTTTTAGTAGAAACAAAATAACACCGTCGAAGGCAGGTAGCCTCCAACGGTGTGTTTAATAAATGTTTAGTAATAGGCGTTGTGGAATGGGATGAGGTGGAGGGGTTACCACGAACCGCCGGCACCGCCGCCGCCGAATCCGCCGCCACCAAAACCTCCGAATCCGCCTCCGAATCCGCCGCCGCCAAAGCCTCCCGACGACGAGTGTCCGCCGCCGAATCCGCCCAGCCCCGGTCCGAAGATAATCGGTCCGCCACCGCCAAAGGTGCCGCCGCTGTTGTTGCCGCCATTGCCGCCGTTTTTCCTGCTCACTACGCTTATGAAGATAATGACAACAAACACCACGACAAACACCGCCAAAATGGCTTCGGCGCCATCATCTTTGCCAAGATATTGCTCCTCGTTGAGCTCGCCTTTCATGGCAGGCTTAATCACCTTCAGCGCAGCGTCGACGCCGCCATAATAGTCGTTTTTGCGGAAATGCGGAATCATCTCGTTGCGAATGATTGAGCTGCAATAGGCGTCGGTGAGCACGCCCTCAACGCCGTAGCCTGTGGCAATGAACACCTTGCCGCCGCTGTCGGCAGTTTTGGGTTTCACCAGAATCACCACGCCGGCGTTGTGCTTCTTGTCGCCCACGCCCCATTTTTTGCCTATGCCGTAAGCCATCTCCATCGGTTCAAGCCCGTGAAGGTCGCTCATGGTCACCACGGCAATGCGGTTGCTTGTTTTTCGGGCAAATGCCTCGAGCGAATCTTCCATCACGGCAGTTTGTTCGGGCGAGAAGATTCCGGCGAAGTCGTTCACGAGCCGAGGCGGGTTAGGTGCGTCGGGGATGACGTCGGCAGCCAATGCCGAAAGAGCCGCCCAAATCACAATCAGCATTGTGATGGCAGCGCGAGGCAATGAGCCAGTCGTATGTGGTTTATTCGCTGTAAGAAATTTCATCGCTTTGTTCGTTTATGTCGTCGGGAGTCCATGGGAAATATTCGGCAAGGTTTTCGCCCACCTGGGCAATCACCTGGCAGATGCCCTCGGCGGCATTCCCGTCCTTCAGGCTCTTGAGCAGGGTGTCGCGTTCCCCGTCCCAGAATCCGTCGGGCACGCGATTGTTGATGCCGCAGTCGCCAATGATGGCAAACTTGCGGCTTTCGTACGCCACATAGATGAGCACGCCGTTTCGTTCGCGCGTTTCGTACATGCGCAGAGCGTCGAACACCTTCACGGCACGCTTCACCGGGTCGGCACTTTTGCACTTAGGCTCGATGTGCACTCTGATTTCGCCCGAAGTGCGATGTTCGGCGGCGCCAATGGCGTCAACAATGCGTTGTTGTTGGTCGAGGGTTAAAAAATCGGTTAATGGCATAGTGCTGCAGTGGGTGCGTTAAAACTCAACCTTTGGAGCCTTTTCGGCACCGCTTTCAGCCTCGAAATACGGCTTGCGTTCAAAACCGAACATGCCGGCAAGAATATTGCCCGGGAACTGGCGGATGGCAGAGTTGTAGGTTTGAGCCACCTCGTTGAAGTTTTTGCGTTCAACGGTGATGCGGTTCTCGGTGCCTTCGAGCTGAGCCTGCAGCTGCAGGAAGTTCTCGTTAGCCTTCAGGTCGGGATAGTTCTCGGTGATGGCAAGCAGTTTGCCAAGAGCGCCACCCAATTCGCCTTGCGCTTCCTGATATTTTTTGAGCGATTCTGCTGTGAGGTTGGCAGGGTCGACAGTTATTTGAGTGGCTTTGGCACGAGCCGACACCACCTTGTCGAGCGTTTCCTGCTCGTGCTTGGCATAGCCTTTCACTGTTGCCACCAGGTTGGGGATGAGGTCGGCGCGACGCTGATAGACGTTTTCAACCTGCGCCCATGCGGCTTCAACACCTTCCTGTTGTTGTACAAATCCGTTGTAGGTGCTTTTCACCCAACCGAAACAAGCCAACACAATTGCCACTGCGGCAACTATTGCTATTAAACATCCTTTTTTCATCATAGTAGTTTTTTCTATTATAAATTGTTCGTTAATGTAAATTGTTCGTCGTCGGCAAAAAATTATTTTTGCTTTGTGCCATAGGCAATGCGCTGCATGCTGTGGTTATCGACAACGCAAAGATAGGAAAATGTGCTGTTATGGCGAAATCAATGGCAATATTACCGTAAAAATGCACACTCTTGCCACTGTTTAGGCTGAAACATTACAGCTCACTCTGCGGCGGGTTGATTGCTGTTTCGGCGAAATTGCGAAGGCGATATGCCTTCGTGGCGGCTGAACATGCGGGTGAAGTGGTTGGGATAGGTAAAACCCAGTTCTTCGGCAACCTCGTTGATTGTGAGGTTGGTGTTGAGCAGCATGGTTTTGGCGGCATTCACAATCTTGCTGTGAATGTAGTCCTGTGCGGTGATGTGCAATTCGCGCTTCACCACGTCGCCGAAATAGTTAGCCGAGATGTTGAACTGCGAGGCACACCACGCCACTGTGGGATGGCCTTTTTGCACCGACATGCCCGACGACAGATAGTTGTCGACCACCTTGTCGAGCCGATGCACAAACGATGTCTCGGAAACTGAACTCTCCTTGAACTGGCGCTCGTAGAACCGCTTGAAATAGCTGAGCAGCTGCCCGATGCCAAGTCGGATAAGGTGGTCGGAAAGATAGTCGGTGGGAGTGTGCAGCTCGGCGAAAATGTTAGCAAAGCAGTTGAGAATCACGCCACGTTCGGCAGCCGACAGCTCGAGCGCCTCGTTGACGTTGCTCTCAAAAAAGCTGAACATATAGAAATCGCGTCCCAGACCGGTGCGTACAATAAACTCAGGTCGGAACGCCAGCATCCATCCGCTCGGCCGCACCGTGTAGTCGAGGTTCATTGCCACATCCTGTCCCGGGCGCAGCGAAAACAGCGTGCCGGCACGGTAGCGAACGCTTTTGCCGCCCTTGATGAGCTCGCCAAAGTCGTCGTCCATCAGCACCACGCAATACATGCCAAAGTCGAGTGGCTCAAACAGGCTCAAATCGGCACGCGACAAGTCGCCCACCGACACAAGCGGATGGGTGCTTTCCTGCCTGAAATAGGCATTGAACTCGCTCATCGTTTTCACCAATTTTGCCATATCCTTCAACTCTGCCGTAGTTACTTAACATGCAGCAAGCCCGGCAGCCAAAAATGCCGCCTTGCATCAATGCAAAGATAGCACAAAAAACATATCGAATTAAATCAGAGGAACAAAAATTATTATTATATTTGCACAAAGCAAATGAAATCAAAAAACCAGAATAAAACAAAATCGATATGTCAAAGATTAACTGTATTGGTGTTCTTACCTCGGGAGGTGATGCACCTGGCATGAATGCCGCAATACGTGCGGTGACCCGCGCAGCCATTTTCAACGGCTTCAGAGTGAAAGGTATCTATCGTGGCTATAAAGGCATGCTCACCGACGAAATCGTCGAGTTCAAGACACAAAACGTGTCGAACATCATACAGATGGGCGGAACCATCCTGAAGACTGCTCGATGCAAAGAGTTTCAAACGCCCGAAGGACGCAAACAAGCCTACGACAATCTGGTGAAAGAAGGCATCGATGCCCTGGTGGTAATCGGCGGCGACGGCTCACTCACCGGTGCACGCGTGTTTGCAACCGAATATAACTTCCCGATTGTTGGTCTGCCCGGAACTATCGACAACGACCTCTATGGCACCGACATGACCATCGGCTACGACACCGCATTGAACACCATCATGCAGTGCGTCGACAAGATTCGTGACACCGCCACCAGTCACGAACGCCTGTTCTTTATCGAAGTAATGGGCCGCGACGCCGGCTTCCTCGCCCTCAACGGCGCAATAGCCACCGGCTGCGAAGCTGCCATCATTCCTGAAATCTCAACCGAGGTCGACCAGTTGGCAGAACTCATTCAAAACGGATTCCGCAAGAGCAAAAACTCGTCGATTGTGCTTGTTGCCGAAAGCCCAATCACCGGCGGCGCCATGGGACTCGCCGAACGCGTAAAGAACGAATATCCGCAATACGACGTGCGCGTGTCGATTCTCGGTCACTTGCAACGAGGCGGCTCGCCAACAGCTACCGACCGCATCCTCGCATCGCGAATGGGCGCTGCAGCCATCGATGCGCTGCTCGAAGACCAACGCAATGTGATGATTGGCGTTCACAACGACGAGATTGTGTATGTGCCGTTCTTCAAAGCTATCAAGAACGACAAACCAATCGACCGCACTTTGCTCAAAACCCTCCGCACACTCTCAATCTAACGATTGCTACGATACTGCAGGGGCTGCACCAAACGCATTCCGTTTAGGCGCAGCCCCTGCTGCTATGTTGTGACGTTTTTGGCAATTTTTCAAAAATAATTGGCAATGAAGGTTAGTTTTTATGTAGCTTGGCTGTATTATAGGCAAAGATAACAAATCAGATGATGGAAAAATTGGAGATTGAGGCGCTTTTCAGGCAATACTATGCACCGATGTATGTGCTTGCACGCACGCTGCTCTACGACGACGATGAGAGTCGCGACGTGGTGAGCGACATATTCGCAAAGGTATATGAGGGGAATATCACCCTCATGCCTCCCACCGAGGGGAGCTACCTGATGGCGGCTGTGCGTAACCGTTGCCTCAACCTCATTGAGCAGAAGCGCACTCGCGAACGGCTGCGCAGCCTCTATGCGCTTGAAACCTACAGCGTAAGCACCGAACTCAACGATGAGCGCTACGATGAGGTGATGGCGTTTGTTGACAGCCACTTCTCGGGCACGACACTGAGGGTGATGCAGTTGCGATTTGTCGACGGGCTGGAGTGCAAGCAGATTGCTTCCAAGCTGCAAATAAGCACTGTGGCAGTCTACAAGCATCTCGCTCGAGCAATGGAAACCATCAAAGCAAACATTAAAAACCTATAAATGCAATGAAACAAGATTTTGATGAGCTATTTAAGGTAATCGACGATGCACAAAGCCTATCTGACAGCGAAATTGAGAAGCTTGTTGCCGACCTTAGCGACGATGAGCGCGGCATACTCAACGCCATGATTGCCACCAAGCGTGCCATGCAGCGCAACGAGGCTCAGAAACGTGCCGAGCAAGTTGCCGACGAGGCGTGGACGGCTTTTGAACGGCAGAAGTTCGGCAGCCGCAAAGATATCGGCAATATAGTGCCCATGCGCCACATGTGGCACAAGATTGCAGCCGCCATGATGGCGGTGGTGGCTATTTCGGGGCTTACCATAGCTGCTGTGCACAGCAACTGGCTGCACATCGACGAGGCGCCCGAGGTTGCGGTGGAGCAGGAGGCAACGGCGGGGCACTCGGGTTACACCGGTCATACTGCCACCGACACCGTTGTCATCGCTCGGCAGGTGGTGATTCTCGACGATGTGACGCTCGAAGCCCTGTTGGCGCGAATGGCTGCGCACTATGGCGCAGAGGTGCAGTTTGCCGACGATGCACTGCGCAAAACGCGGTTGCACTTTGAGTGGGACAAGTCGCTCACGCTTGAACGCAATGTGCAGTTGCTCAACAATTTCTCGAAATTTAGCGTAAACGTTGCTAATGACATAATCGTAGTGTCGAATCCCGAGGAGAAATAGCCATGAAGAAGTATGTTTTATTAATGCTTCTGTGCATAGTGGCATTTGGAGCATCGGCGCAACGTGTGTCGCGGAACTATCAGCGCGAATCAATGTCGGAGGTGCTGAAAGACCTCTCTAAAGCCGGCGACCAATACAGCATCAACTTCATTTACGACGAGCTCGAAGATTTCTCGGTGACCGTGCAGCTGCATAATGCCACAATTCCCGAGGCTGTGCGCAAGGTGGTGGGCTTCTATCCAATCATGGTGAAGGAAGACGGCAGCATCATTTTTGTGGAATGCATAAAGAAGATTGAGCATAAGTTCAGCGGACGCATATTGAACGAGAAGGGGCAGCCGCTCGAATATGCCAACATTGCATTGCTGAACCCAACCGACAGCACATTCATCACCGGCGGCGTGAGCAACATGAGCGGCGATTTTGTGATTCCCTGCGAGCGACGCGACGTGCTGGCTAAGGTGAGCTTTGTAGGCTATGTTACTGCCATTCACTGCCTACGCAGCAGTGAAGCGGGCAACATTGTGATGAAGCCGGCAAGCTACAACCTCAAGAACG
>JBJECZ010000089.1:0-7278 GCA_051871555.1 Muribaculaceae bacterium
CCTGCAATATGCGCTGGTTGAAGTACATCCAGCTCACATCTCGCTCCACATAGTTGCTCTTGGTCTTCTTATAGTCCATAACGCTTTCCTCCAATCAGAATTTTATCATCAGTTCACACACTAATCTTATCCTGCTCGCTCTCCTTGGCTCCGCCGTGCAGATACCGGTAGTTCTCATAGTTCACATGTATCTCGGTGGGAAAGTAGGGATTCCGCACCCCAAGTGTAACGCCAAGTGTCATGCGGTGTCGCTCGGCATCGGTCATAATCAGAGTCTTGCCATCATCGGCCACACCACTTTCTCCTGATGAATGCTGCTGCATATAGTCATATCGTCTGAGTCCGCTCACGCTTTCTATGAAATTATTCTCGCCCTGAATCGCGTGCCTGTACATCAGCATCGTCTGCAATGCACTGCAATCGCCAAACGCATTGGTGGCGTACATCTTGCGCATGCTGCCGTCGAGCAAGTCCCATCCGGCTTGAAAGTCCACAACACTCAGCCTGTCCTCAGTGTCATCTTGAGCCATAGCGTTTGCAAAGCCTGCAATGAGGGAAACTGCTGCAATGAGGGAAACTGCCACAATAAGCAACTTTTCTTTCGCTTCTGTTCTCATCAGTAATCTTTAATATCGTTTGCGCTTTCTCAGCCGCAAAGATAACAATAAGATGTAACAAAAATATTACAAAATTGCAATATTATCGTTTTACATCAGTATTCCGACGATTCATTTGCAAAGATAATTTTAAGATATAAGCAAAAATCGAGCACACATTCCTTATAGATTCTTAAAACCAGGCAAATTATTACCAAACACTTCAAATCGGCACGAAACATTCAAGCTGGGAGCATCTCGACAGGGAAACTTTAGTTCGGCATCTATTATAAAAAAGCATTGCAAGCCGGAAAGCCTGCAATGCTTTGTTAGTACCCGGAGCGGGACTTGAACCCGCACAGCTGCAATAGCCAAGGGATTTTAAGTCCCTCGTGTCTACCGATTCCACCATCCGGGCGACCTCGGTGCCTATAGTGGGCGGATGCAAGAACGCACCGTGCCCTAAAGGCGATGCAAAGTTAACACATCATTTGGTGTTTTGCAAATGTTTTCTTTGAGTAAGTGCAATTTTTTTGCACTTCGTTATTGAATATACAACACCCAAAGCAACGCTAAAGCTGCCAAGCACCAAGCTTAGTTGGTGATTAAGTATCCACCGTTTGCCGATGGCGTGCAACGATAGCGATGCAGCGAATAGCGTTTATTGTAAGCCGGTCCGCTGATTGGCTGACCGCTTCCCAGAAGCACATTGAACCGCGACGAACACTCCGGGCAATAAGCCTCGAGCGTGGAAGCGTCCATGGTGATGAGGGTGCTGTGTTTGCGGCAATACGGGCAAGCCATCTCGTAGGCAGCCGGCACTATGCCGCCGGTTCCGGTTCCTGTGGTGCCTATGAGCAGCACGCCTCCGTTGCCGGTGTAGGTGGTGGCAGTGTAGGCGAAATTGCTTGGTATTCGCTTTTCCTTCACGAAGTATTTATATTCGCCCACAGCGTTCACGCCGTAGATTGACCATGTGCCAATCATGCTCAAATCGATGCGGCAAGTGCCCACCACGCGGTCGTCGTCGAGCGAATCGCATCCGGCAAAAGGCATCAGCACAGCCAGCACCAGCAATATGTTCAAAAGGCGATTCATCGGGCAAGAATCTCGTTGATTAAGCAAATTTCGTCGTCGCTGAACGGAGCCGCATTGAGCGCGCAAAGCGAGTCCTTCATCTGCTCGACGGTGCGCGGACCGATAATCACCGAAGTCACCTCGGGGCGACGCAGCACCCAAGCAGTAGCCATCTGAGCCAGCGATTCGCCACGCTGCTCAGCCACGCTGTTGAGAGCGCGCAGCTTGTCGACGAGTTCGGGAGTAATCATCGACGACAGCAAATGGTGACCCAGAGCAGCACGCGAGTCGGCTGGTATGCCATTGAGATATTTGCCGGTTAGCACGCCTTGGTTTACGGGCGAGAATGCGGTGAAGCCCATTCCCTCGGTTTGACACAATTCGAGATGTGCCTTTTCAACATCGCGAGTGAGCATGTTGTATTTGCCTTGATAGATGAGCGGACGCACGTCGCGTGCTTTTAGATAAGCCACAGCCTCGGTGAGTTTGTCGGTTGGATAGTTCGACAGCCCCACGTAGAGTGCTTTGCCGCTGCGCACTATGTCGACAAGTGCCTGCATAGTTTCCTCGATGGGCGTGAAACCATCGTAGCGATGCGAATAGAAGATGTCGACATAATCGAGGTGCATTCGCTCCAGACTCTCGTTGAGGCTTGTGATGAGCATCTTGCGGCTTGAACCGGCGCCGTAAGGACCCTCCCACATATTATATCCGGCTTTGGTGGTGATAATCATTTCGTGGCGATGAGCACGAAAATTGTCGCTATACATGCGTCCGAAAGTCTCCTCAGCCGAACCGAAAGGCGGACCGTAGTTGTTGGCAAGGTCAAAGCAAGTGATGCCGTGGTCGAATGCATACGTCATCTTGGCAAGTGAATCCTCATAGACGTTCACCCCGCCAAAATTCCACCAAAAACCCAACGACACCTCAGGCAAACGTATGCCCGAGCGACCGCAAGTGCGATAATTCATCATTCCCTCGTCGTAGCGCGACGCATTGGCTATATATTGTTTTTTGTAGTCCATATTATTCCGAATTATTGGTTAACGTCCGAGCAGTTTGTCGTAAGCCTCATGGTAGGTGGCGAAATCGAATTGGCTTAGCGTTTGGCTGAACAGCTCTTCGATGCGGTCGTTGCACAGGTTGCCAATCGACCCCTCGTGAGTGTGGTGCACCTCTTTCTTAGGAGTAAATTTTCCAGCCTCGATGTCGAGCCCCACCTTTTTGTAGGCGTCGCGGAAAGGCACACCGGCAGCGGCAAGGCGATTCACCTCTTCCACCGAGAACATTAAGTCGTAGCGGCTGTCGTCGAGGATGTTTTCGTTCACCTTTATTTTCGCCATCATAGCGTTCACCATGTCTATTATGTCGTTAATCTCGTCGAAAGCAGGCAAAAACTCCTCTTTGGTGAGCTGCAAATCGCGGAAGTAGCCCGAGGGCAAATTATTGGTAATCAACGTCATCTGCACAGGCAGCGATTGCAACTTGTTGCATTTGGCGCGAGTGAGTTCAAACACATCGGGGTTCTTTTTGTGAGGCATAATCGACGAGCCGGTGGTGTATTCGTCGGGCAACTTGATGAAGCCGAAGTTTTGCGAATTAAACATACAAGCATCAAAGGCAAGTTTTCCGATGGTTGCGGCTATATTTGCAATAGCCTGCGACACGATGCGCTCGGTTTTGCCACGTCCCATTTGGGCATACACCACATTATAAACAGGCGAACTGAAGCCAAGCAGGCGGGTGGTCATGGTGCGGTTGAGCGGGAACGACGAGCCGTAGCCGGCAGCCGAACCCAGCGGGTTGCGGTTATTAACGTCGTAGGCAGCCAGCAGCAGGCGCAAGTCGTCGGCAAGACTCTCGGCGTAGGCAGCAAACCACAGCCCGAACGACGACGGCATAGCCACCTGCAGGTGGGTGTAGCCCGGCATTAACACGTTTTTATACTTCTCGCTTTGCGCAATGAGCGTGTCGAACAGCATCGAAACATGATGCACCAGCTGCTCGATGGCGCTGCGTGTGAACAGGCGCAAGTCAACCAGCACCTGGTCGTTGCGCGAGCGTCCGCTGTGAATTTTCTTGCCCACGTCGCCAAGGCGCTGTGTGAGCAGCAGCTCCACCTCGCTATGCACATCTTCAATGCCTTCTTCAATGGCAAACTTGCCAGCCTCGATTTCGGCGTAGATGTTTCGCAACTCGGCAGTGAGCACCGCCAATTCATCGGATGTGAGCAGCCCTATGCTTTCGAGCATAGCTATGTGAGCCAACGAGCCAAGCACATCGTAGCGCGCCAAATACATATCCATTTCGCGGTCACGACCCACGGTGTAGCGTTCAACATCGTGGTTCACCGTAACCGATTTTTCCCATAGTTTCAAAGCCATATCTTTTTCTCTTATTTTATTATACCTAATTGCATCCCTTCACAAACAACCCATAGCCAACACAGCCGAGGGCAAAGAGGAAAGCATTAATACAGCATCCAGTCGTTAGGCGTGATGGTGACAGTGTGCAGCGTGTCGGTGCCTGACACATACATATATTTATAATAGATGCCCATTTCCTTGCGTTCAGGCTTTGATGCGGCATCGGCAATCGAATTGATAATTTCTCCCTTCATCGATTCTTCAATCGATGGGAAGTCGAACGAGCGATAGCTGTCGTCGCACATCACAGTGTAGAGCACCGTGTCGTCGCCCACCGCCTTGGCGCTGATTATGCTTGCACCGCCGCCCATATCCATCGGGCAGACAGCGTTTTCGGCAGCCGCCGCGGCACGCACCACGCGCCCACGAGGCATAGCGTCGCAAAACTCCTCAGCCGACATGACTACGCTGTTCACCGAATTGCCGGCAGCATCAACAAGCTCAAGCCTGATGCCCATGCCGCTTTGCTTCATTGCCTGGCGCACAGCCTCCAATTTGGGCTCTTTTGTTGAGTAGCCATTCACGTTCACTTTCATAAATTCGGCATCGGCAAACATCAGCGCCATATACTCGTCGGTGACCACGCATTTTGCCACGAAACACGAATCGTCAACCGATAGCGATTTCACTTCCATACCAGCCATCAGTTCGAATGGCGTAGCTGTTTTCTCTGCCACATTGTCGGCGCTTTGCTTTGGCGAACACGCCACAATCATCATCGATGCTGCTGCCATCAGCATGCATGCAAGGTGCTTGATATTCATTATCCTGTGATTAATTGTATTTGTTGTTTATAATTCTGTTTTCAATTATTTACTGTGAAACAAAGTTAGCAATTTTCAGTGAAACCGCCCATAGCCTTAATTATTTTTTGCTTTTTCCTCGCCTAATCACTCCTGCGTATTCTACTTTTACGTATCTTTGCAGAAAGAAACTGCGAAAATAGGATGCGTTCGGCATAACGCTCAAGCTTTGCTTGGCGATTCTGCACACACTGTCACTATCTTTGCAGTAAACAAATAAAAAAAACATAACTAAAACAAATAACATCATGAAAAAAGTGATTAGCACAACAAACGCCCCAGCAGCAATCGGGCCCTATAGTCAAGCAATCGAAGTGAACGGAATGCTCTTTATCTCAGGACAAATTCCAATCGACCCTGCAACAGGCGAAATCGTGGCAGGTGGCATCACCGAGCAAACCACACAATCGTTCAAGAACATCCGCGCCATCCTCACCGAAGCCGGCTACAGCTTCGACAACGTGGTTAAGACCACTGTATTCCTTAGCGACATGGCTGACTTTGCTGCCATGAACGCCGTCTACGCTCAGCAATTCAGCGGCGACTTCCCTGCTCGCAGCGCTGTTGCTGTGAAAACTCTGCCTAAAAACGTGCTTGTTGAAGTTGAAACAATCGCAGCAAAATAATCATTAACCTTTCAGCCATGGAAAGAGAACTTTCGCTCAACGAGGTGTATCGTGCCTCGCATGTGCTCAAAAGCATCATTCGCCGCACCGACCTCATCGCCGCACCTACAATACGCAAAGGCTGCGACATCTTCATCAAACCTGAGAACCTGCAAATCACCGGTTCGTTTAAGGTTCGTGGCGCCAGCTACATGATTTCGCAACTGAGCGACGAGGAAAAGAGCCGCGGCGTGATAGCCTGCTCTGCCGGCAACCATGCCCAAGGCGTGGCTCTGGCTGCCGCCAAATGCGGCATCAAGTCAACCATCTGTCTGCCTGCCGGTGCCCCAATCTCGAAGGTGGAAGCCACTCGCAGCTACGGCGCCGAAATATGCCTCGTGCCAGGCGTCTACGACGATGCTTATAACCGCGCCCTGCAGCTTAAGGACGAAAAAGGCATGACTTTCGTGCACCCGTTCGACGACCCTCTGGTGATTGCCGGACAAGGAACCATCGCCCTGGAGATTCTCGACGATATGCCTAATGTCGACAGCATCATCGTGCCTGTGGGCGGAGGCGGCCTCATCAGCGGCGTGGCTTACACCGCCAAGCAGCTCAACCCTAACATCAAAGTCTACGGCGTGCAAGCCGAAGGCGCCCCGAGCATGGTGCAAAGCATCGACCATGGCTCAATCGAGCGCCTCAGCAGCGTGTCGACCATTGCCGACGGCATAGCCGTTAAAGAGCCGGGGGTTCACACATTCGACTATTGCCGCCGCTACGTCGACAAGATTGTCACCGTCAGCGAGGACGAAATATCGGCTGCCATACTGCACCTGCTCGAGAAGCACAAACTCATTGCCGAAGGCGCCGGCGCCGTGTCGGTGGCTGCTGCCATGTTCGGCAAAGTGCCTGTTGAAGGCAAGCGCACCGTGTGCCTCGTGAGTGGCGGCAACATCGACGTCACTTTCTTGAGCCGAATCATCAGCCGCGGCTTGATGAAGAGCGGACGCGAATGCACTCTCGTGCTCGAACTCACCGACAAACCCGGTCAGCTCTACGAAGTTACTCGCGTGATTGCTGCCACAGGTGCCAACGTCACCGCTGTGCTGCACGAACGCACAGCCTCGGCTGCCAACGTCAACTCGTGCTTCTTGCGCGTGTCGATGGAAACCCGTAACAACGAACACATCGAACAAATTCGTCAGGCATTGGCAAAAGAGGGTATCCGCACCGTAGAATAACTATATTATTTTACTCTCACATAAAAAAACGCCTGCCATAGTCATCGCTATGGTGGGTTTTTTTGTACCTACAACATGAATTATGATGCTTCAACAGCACATTCAGCGCAGCACACAGCCAAGCATATGTTAACCGCTGTTTAATATCGGCAAATTATAACAAACCATATCTAAAACGCGCCTATTAGCAACAATCTATCGCCTTTTTGCGAGTTCTCTAAATAATTGCAAATAATTTTATGTATATTTTTTGCATAGTTTTAAATATTTATCATTATCTTTGCGGTGTTTTAGGACAATTATGGCTGTAAATAGTGGCTTTTTTTACTAATTAGTTTTTATGTTGCAGTTTATATGTTGTAGCAAAATCTGCACATTCAAGCATAGCGAAGTGTTTGCGATGCGTGATAAAAGCAAGCCGTTAAGTTACTGCCGAAAGCAAGAGCTGATGTGAATTAACACTAAATTAAAATATATTAATCTATGAAGAAAATCTACTCAGTATTTATGCTGTTTATGCTTAGTGT
>JBJECZ010000090.1:0-7239 GCA_051871555.1 Muribaculaceae bacterium
AAATTTATTGAATTGAAAAAGCGAACATCAGTTTAGAACTTTATTTAATAATCATCGGCCTTTCTCCATTTCCGTGAATAGAGAAAGGCTTATTTTATTTTTACAATTAAATATTATATATTTACTACAATGAGCGACAGATTATTTATATTCGACACCACGCTACGCGATGGAGAGCAAGTGCCAGGATGTCAGTTGAACACCGTTGAGAAAATTGAGGTGGCAAAAAACCTTGAGCAACTTGGAGTAGACATCATCGAGGCAGGTTTCCCTATTTCAAGCCCAGGAGATTTCAACTCGGTTGTAGAAATCTCAAAAGCAGTGACATGGCCAACCATTTGCGCACTAACACGCGCCGTCGAAAAAGATATCGATGTTGCTTCTGAAGCGCTGAAATACGCCAAGCGCAAACGCATTCACACCGGAATTGGCACAAGCGACAGCCACATAAAATACAAATTTAATTCCACACGCGAGGAGATTATTGAACGTGCCGTTGCAGCCGTAAAATACGCCAAGCGATATGTTGACGACGTTGAATTCTATGCCGAAGATGCCGGCCGCACCGACAACGAATATCTGGCTCGCGTAGTAGAAGCCGTGGTGAAAGCCGGTGCTACTGTGGTAAACATCCCCGACACCACAGGTTTCAGAATACCATTTGAATATGGCAACAAAATAAAATACCTGATGGAACACGTCGACGGATTGAGCGCTGGCAAGGCAATTCTTAGCACCCACTGCCACAACGACCTTGGTATGGCCACCGCCAACACCGTGGCAGGCGTAATAAACGGCGCCCGGCAAGTGGAGGTAACCATCAACGGCATAGGAGAACGAGCCGGCAATACGTCGCTTGAAGAAGTGGTCATGACATTTAAATGCCATCCAAACTTGGGCATCGACACTAACATTAACACCACAAAAATCTACCCCATCAGCCGCATGGTTAGCAGCCTCATGAACATGCCAGTGCAGCCCAACAAAGCAATAGTAGGGCGAAACGCATTTGCTCACAGCAGCGGCATACATCAAGACGGTGTGCTCAAAAACACCTCGACATACGAGATTATGGATCCAAAAGACGTCGGCATCGACGACAATGCAATCGTGCTCACAGCGCGAAGCGGCAGAGCGGCTCTCAAGCACCGCCTGCATGTGCTTGGCGTGGAACTGTCAAAAGAAGAACTCGACAGAGCTTACGACGGATTTCTTCGCCTTGCCGACCGCAAAAAGGATATTAACGACGACGATATTCTCATTCTTGCAGGTCGACACATCGACAAAGATGCACGCATTAAAATCGATTTTCTGCAAGTTACAGCAGGCATCGGTGTGAAGCCAGTGGCAAGCATCGGACTGTGCATTGCCGGCGAACATTTCGAGGCTTGTGCTTCGGGAAATGGTCCTGTCGACGCCGCAATCAATGCGATTAAGCAAATCATACATCGCAAGATGACCGTTCAAGAATTCCTTATTCAAGCCATTACACGAGGTAGCGACGACGTGGGCAAGGTGCACATGACTGTTGAGCATGACGGCGTATGCTACTATGGATTCTCAGCCAACACCGACATAGTGACAGCTTCTGCCGAAGCATTCCTCAGCGCTATAAACAAATTTATCCACTAAAAAATATAAACAAAACGATGAACACTCTTTTTGACAAAATATGGGACAAGCACGTTGTTCAACAAGTTGAAGACGGCCCCACTCAACTCTACATCGACCGCCTTTATCTGCACGAGGTAACTTCGCCACAAGCATTCGACACGCTTCGCGACAAAGGCTTGAAAGTATTTCGACCCGAGAATGAGATTGCTATGCCCGACCACAACACCCCTTCCGACCAGCAGGAAGTGATTGCCGATCCTGTAGGACGCCGCCAAGTGGACACACTCGCACGCAACTGCGCCGAGTTTGGCATAAAGCATTTCGCCATGGGCACAACCGACAATGGCATTATTCACGTTGTTGGACCGGAAAAGGCTCTTTCACTGCCGGGCTACACTATTGCATGCGGCGACAGCCACACGTCGACACACGGCGCTGTTGGTGCAATTGCCATGGGCATTGGAACGAGCGAAGTGGCTCAAGTGCTTGCCAGCCAATGCATTCTGCAAGTAAAGCCAAAAACGATGCGAATCAACATCGAAGGCGAACTAAACCCAGGCGTAACCGCAAAGGATGTTGCGCTATACATAATGGCACAAATGACAACATCGGGCGCTACTGGTTATGCTGTAGAATACGCAGGCAGCACCATCCGTAACATGAGCATGGAAGGCCGCCTCACCCTATCTAACCTATCTATTGAGATGGGAAGCCGTGTAGGCATCATCGCCCCCGATGAAACCACATTCAACTATCTGAAAGGCCGCGAATATGCACCGAAAGGCGAGGCTTGGGACAAAGCCGTAGAGGAATGGCGAAAGTTGAAATCCGACGACGATGCCGTGTTCGACAAAGAGGTGACTTACTTTGCCAAGGACATTTCGCCTCGAATCACCTACGGCACAAACCCCGGTGCCGGCATCGCAATCGACGAGTGCATTCCGTCGCTCAGCGAGATAGCTGCTGACCAACAGGAGGGTTTTGTTTCGCAATTAGATTATATGCAATTCACGCCAGGCGAGAAACTTGAAGGCAAACCAATCGATTATTGTTTCCTTGGAGCTTGCACCAATGGCCGCATTGAAGATTTCAGAGCTTTTGCAAGCATAGTCAAAGGTAAAAAGAAAGCTCCAAATGTAGTGGCTTGGTTGGTGCCTGGCTCATGGAAAGTGCGTAAGCAGATAATTGACGAAGGTATCGACAAGATTCTCAACGAAGCCGGGTTTGAGCTTCGGTTGCCAAGCTGTTCGGCATGCCTTGCCATGAACCCCGACAAGATTCCTGCAGGCAAATTGTCAATTTCAACCAGTAACCGCAATTTTGTTGGCCGCCAAGGTCCAGGAGCTCGCACCGTATTAGCTTCGCCTCTTGTTGTTGCTGCAAGCGCAATCACTGGCAAGATTACCGACCCTCGCAAATTCTTATGACAAACAAAAAACATTCAAGACAATGAAGCAAAAATTCGACATCATAGAGTCAACTTGCATACCCGTGCAAATCGACAACTGCAATACCGACCTTATTATTCCGGCACGTTATCTGGCATCGACAACGCGCGACCCAAAATTCTTTGGCGACGCTTTCATGCACGACTTGCGATTTGATGCTGACGGAAAGCCAAACCCGGACTTCGTAATGAACCAGCCGCAATTCAGCGAAGCACCCCATCCCGGCATACACGAGATTGTTGTCGGAGGCAAAAACTGGGGCTCAGGCTCAAGCCGCGAACATGCTGCATGGGCCATCGCCGGCTATGGCATACGCGCCGTCATTTCAAGCAGTTTTGCCGACATTCATCGCAACAACCTCCTTAACTGCTTTGTGCTTCCCGTTGTGGTGAGCGAAGATTTCCAGCAGGAGCTGTTTTCTTCCATTGCCGCCAATCCGACAACCGTAGTAAGGATTGACGTGCCTAACCAAACCGTGACAAATCTTGCTACTGGCAACAGCGAGCACTTCGACATTAACTCCTATAAGAAATATTGCTTGATGAACGCTTTCGACGACATCGATTTTCTGTTAAGCAAGAAGACCGACATCGAGAATTACGAAGCAAAAAATCGTCAATAATGCGACAAATCGAGATTTTAGACACTACACTTCGCGACGGTGAGCAAACTTCCGGCGTGTCGTTTTCCCGAACCGAGAAAATGGCTATTGTGCGTCTACTTATTGAGGACCTCAATGTGCCACGCATCGAAATTGCATCGGCGAGAGTGTCAGAAGGCGAATTTCTCACAGCAAAACACATTTGCGAGTGGGCTGAACGCACCGGCAACATCAACAAGATTGAGATTCTTGGGTTTATCGACAACGGCGTGTCAATCAACTGGATTAAGCGAGTTGGCGCAAAAACTATCAACCTCCTTGCTAAAGGCAGCGAGAGGCATTGCCGTCTTCAGCTTTGCAAAGAACCCGCAGAGCATTTCGCCGAAATAGAGGCTAACGTGATAGAAGCCGACAAGCATGGTCTGGGAGTGAACCTTTACCTCGAAGACTGGTCGAACGGAATCATCAAATCGCCTGCTTACGTCTACGAAATGATTGACCGGCTTCGCCATTTGCCTATTAAACGATTCATGCTCCCCGACACCCTCGGCGTACTAAACCCCAACCAAGTGTATGAATATTGCAAGCGCATGGTTACACGCTACCCCGACCTGCACTTCGATTTCCATGCCCACAACGATTACGACCTTGCCACAAGCAACTCGTTTGCTGCCGGATTAGTTGGCATTAAAGGCATCCACTGCACAATCAACGGTCTCGGCGAACGTGCCGGTAACGCACCGCTATCAAGCGTGGTAACGGTGATTCACGACATGCTGAAGCAAGAAACCGGCATTAACGAACAGAAAATCAACAAGGTAAGCCACATAGTAGAATCATTTTCAGGTGTAATTGTACCACCAAACAAGCCCATCATTGGCGAAAACGTATTCACCCAATGCGCAGGCGTTCACGCCGATGGCGACAACAAAAACAACCTATACTACAACGACCTGCTACCCGAACGCTTTGGCAGAATACGCGAATATGCATTAGGCAAAAACTCCGGCAAGGCAAACATTCGCAAAAACCTCGAATCAATCGGTATCGAACTCGACGAAGAAAGTATAAAGAAGGTTACGCAACGGGTAATTGAACTTGGCGACAAAAAAGAAATTGTCACTGCCGACGACCTGCCATACATAATTGCCGACGTGCTAAAACACGACCTCGTGCACGATAAGGTGAAGGTGATAAACTATGCACTAAGCCTTTCACAAGGATTACGGCCATCAGCCACAATAAAACTTTCGATTAACGGCATTGAATATCAACAGTTTGCCGTTGGCGACGGTCAATACGACGCTTTTGTGAAAGCCGTGAAACGAATCTACACCAACAACCTCAAGCGCGAGTTCCCTACCCTGACCAATTATATGGTGAACATCCCACCGGGAGGTCGCACCGATGCGCTCGTTCAAGCCAACATCACATGGCTATACAACGGGCATACAATAAAGACTCGCGGACTTGATGCCGACCAAATAGAAGCAGCTATTCAAGCCACCGTGAAGATGTTGAACATCATTGAAAATTTATAAAAAGTAACAATACAAAACACCCTACATCTATGAATTTTAAAATAGCAGTACTTCCAGGCGACGGAATCGGACCGGAAATCTCCGAGCAAGGAGTGAATGTGATGAGCGCTGTGTGCAAGCGTTTCGGACACAATGTTGACTATAAATATGCCATTTGCGGCGCAGATGCCATTGACAAGGTTGGCGACCCATTTCCTGCCGAAACTCTGAAGATATGCCAAGATGCCGATGCCGTACTATTCTCGGCCGTAGGCGACCCAAAGTTCGACAACAATCCCACAGCCAAGGTGCGCCCGGAGCAAGGGCTACTTGCCATGCGCAAGCAACTGGGACTGTTTGCCAACATTCGACCGGTGCAAACATTCAAGTGTCTGTTGCACAAATCGCCACTGCGCGCCGAACTGGTTGAGAACGCCGACTTTGTTTGCATTCGCGAGCTCACAGGCGGCATGTATTTTGGCGAGAAATATCAAGATGACGACCGTGCTTACGACACTAACGCATACACCCGAGCCGAAATTGAACGCATTCTTAAAGTCGGTTTCGAGTATGCTCGCAAACGCCGTCATCACCTTACCGTTGTCGACAAGGCAAACGTGCTTGCATCAAGTCGTCTGTGGCGTAAAATCGCTCAAGAGATGGCACCGCAACATCCCGATGTTAACACCGACTACATGTACGTTGACAATGCTGCCATGCGCATGATTCAAGAGCCTCGCTTCTTCGACGTGATGGTTACCGAAAACACATTCGGCGATATCCTCACCGATGAAGGCTCGTGCATCAGCGGAAGCATGGGTCTTCTTCCTTCTGCTTCCACTGGCGAAAGCACTCCGGTTTTCGAACCAATACACGGTTCATGGCCACAAGCAAAAGGACTAAACATCGCAAACCCTCTTGCTCAAATACTCTCAGTGGCAATGCTGTTTGAATACTTCGATTTGAAAGAAGAAGGAGCAACCATTCGCCGTGCTGTCGACGCTTCGCTCGATGCAAATGTCCGCACGCCTGAGATTCAGGTTGAAGGCGGTGCAAAATACGGCACTAAAGAAGTTGGGCAATGGATTGTTGACTACATACAAAACGGCAAATAATAACTGTTTCAACTCCCCATTAACTGTCTCTCCACTCTCCTCTCCCCCCACTTTTTTTCACGAAGCGCTCTTTTTGCAAAACAAAAGAGCATTTATACACACATCACAATCCGATGTGTGCATTTTTCTATACACGCTAAAAAGCTATAATAATCAGCAATCAAACAAAAAATTTCAAACAATCGCATTTTTTATATCCAAATCTAATAATATCCCATCTGCTTACAATTCGAAACCTTAAAAGCCTTTTTAGCACTATATTTTAATAAAATCACTAAAAATAATGCACCACACCACCTTGCAGCAAGCATTCGAGTTGCTTACATATTTTCATATATGAAATTATTTTTGCTAAATTTGCACTCGAAATATCAAAAACAATCTATAAAAAACCATTAAATATATGCTCGAAAAAATTAATATCCAAGAAATTGTAAGCGCATTCATTGTACTATTTGCCGTAATCGACATCATCGGTTCAATTCCAATTATCATATCGCTGAAGCAAAGCGGCAAAAAGGTAAACGGAGTGCAGGCCGCCGTCTATAGCGGAATAATCCTGCTGGTATTCTTCTATGTAGGCGAGGGCGTCCTTAAGCTGTTTGGCGTCGATATCAACTCGTTTGCCGGAGCCGGTGCCATCATCATCTTCCTTGTGTCAATAGAGATGTTGCTCGATGTAGAGCTGTTCAAGAACAATGCCGAGCTGAAATCGAATGCACTCATACCATTGGTATTCCCGCTTATTGCCGGAGCCGGTTCGTTCACCACCCTCATCTCGCTGCGTGCCGAGTATGCCGACATCAACATCATCATCGGACTTATATTGAACATGCTTTGGGTATTGTTTGTAATAAATATGACAGGAAGAATCGAGAAAGCTATTGGTATGGGCGGAATATACATGCTGCGGAAATTCTTTGGCATCATTCTTCTCGAGA
>JBJECZ010000091.1:0-30958 GCA_051871555.1 Muribaculaceae bacterium
ATGTATTAATCAATAGCCATTCCAAAGTGAATAGCAGCGCGCCACTGGTTTGCTTTGAAGAAAAGATTTTTGATATTTCCATAAGTAGTGATGTTTTAAATATTTCTTGACTAAAACTTTTAATTTCCTTATTCTTTGTTTGATGCAAATTTACACCTAAATGATGCAAATAACCTAAAAATAAAGCCTCAAATAATCTAACAACCACGCTTGTAACACAATGATACACAAATGATTACGGGCTGTTAGACTTTTATAATCTAACAGCCCGTAAGTGCTTGATTTTCAACGCCTTTATTGCGTCTCGTTTTTATATCATTAATTTGCTAAAAATCAGCGATTTACGAAAGATACTCTATAATCATGTCTTTATGCTCGGCTTCCGACTGCTGAATCTTGTCTTTCAAACGCGATTTGCGCATATAAATGCTTGCCGAACTCTTGTCGAGGAGCATGCTTATCACCTTGCCCGAGAAACCGGCGAAATGGTAACATAGCTGGCGATAATCTTCTTCGCTTAGGTTAGGCACTTCGTCACGTACTATCGACATCACATTGTTGCAGCAGCGGTTCACAGTGTTTTCCAAGTCTTTCAGCGACTTCTTGTCCTCGCCAAACTGGGTTATCAGGTTCTTAATTTCGCGTATGGCGGTCTTTTGGTTTTTGGCGCTGTCGTTAAGCAGCGTGATTGAATCGCCCAAGTTGTTAAGCATGCCAAAATGGCCTTTGAATATGGTCTGGATGGTTTCGGAAGCAGCCGAATCCTTGTCGCTGATGGTGTGCTGAAGGTCCATCACAAGGTTGGTGTAGTCGTCAATTCTTTGCTGTTTGCGTCTGAGCATATTGCGGTAATACACAATCAGATACACTAACAGCATTGCAGCAATCACCATCGTGAGCCCAAACACAATTGCATTGTTGCGTTGCTTATACTTGCGTTGTTCAAGGTCCGTTTCTATAACCTTAATCTGCTCACTAAGGATTGGTTGTTCAATACGTTTTCTCGTATTCGGAATTTCCAAAAGTTGACCACTTTCAAGTAAATCGTAAGCATTTTTGTATTCACCTTTAAGATAAGCTATTTCAGAAGATTTCATAAAGAAAGAAATGCTATCAGATGCATTTGAGGCAGTTTGCCCGGCAAGTTTAATATATCTATCACTTTCTTCAAAATCGCCGTTATGTGCCAATGTAACAGCTATGCATGAATAAAGTTTTGAATACAACCCATCGTCGCCATAATTATTCTTTAGCACATTAAACCATTTTGTAGCATCTTCATATTTGTCGTCTGCTACACTCAGTGTAACTAATCCTGTCAAACATAACTTTATGAGAGTGGTGTCATTTTGTTGTTTTGCCAACTCTATTGTTTCACTATATTTCTGTTTAGACAAGTCATATGTCTTGTTAGATGTGCCAAAACCTGTTGCTATATAATAATTTGCGTAAAGTTTATGTTGCTGTTTATTTGCTTTATCATAATATCGGTATGCTTCTTGATATGCCTCCAACCCTCTTTTGTAATCTGCATATCTGTCATATATAGTCCCCTTTTGTGTTTGCAGCATACCTTTATAATAATCGTCGTCGAATTTGTCATACAGCTGTTCGGCACGGGTGTATGCAATCATCGACTTTGCATAATTTTTGGCGTTATAATATACTCTGCCCTGATAAAACAGCGAGAGAAAGCGGTCGCGTGCCGAGCCGTGGTTTTGATAGTAATTCACAGCGATGTTGATTAGCGAGTCGTTGGTGACGTCGATATGGTTTTTATCCAATGCCTGCGAATATAGCAAAGCATATCGTGCATTCTGGCTGACGGATGAAATCTGGTTTCCGTCAATCTGTTTGAGCAACATCAATGCCGAGTCGGGCTGTTCGTCCATCACTGATTCTGCCAGGTCGAGTGTGTTTGTAATTTGTTTCTTGCCACATCCTGCAAATATTATAGCACAAAGTATTACAAAAATTATTTTGGTTGTTTTCATTTCGTTTAGCTTCAATATTCTATATCAAAGTTATAAAATATCCCTAAACCACGCAACCCCACGCCTCAATATAGATTCATAAATCAGCCTATTGAGGCATATTTGTGTGTGAGTTCGTTGGGTATGCATGTTTGCGCGGTTGTGCGTCGGAAAGCGGATAAAACCATACTCCTGTGGTATTTGCGCTATCTCCGAGAGAATATCACCCGCTGGGCGTTGCGATACGTCCTTGCCATCCAAGATCACCTTATTTTGCAGATTTTGGTGAGTTTCATCACCTTATTTTGCAATTTTTCGCGCGTTTCATCACCTTATTTTGCAATTTTTTGGGGGCGGAGGGGTGGTGGCGAAATGCAACGAGGGGCGCACCGTTATCGGTTGCGCCCCTCGTTTAGGGTATGCTTTGATGTGAGTGGAGTGGGGTTATACCACCACGTTCACAATCTTGTTAGGCACTACAATCACTTTCTTAGGTGTCTTGCCGTCGAGCCAGCGGGCAGCGCCCTCGTTGGTGAGTGCTATGCGTTCCACTTCGGCTTTGTCGGTACCGGCAGGCACTTCGATGTTGAAGCGTGGTTTGCCGTTGAACGAAACGGTGTATTTAACCACCGATTCTTTCAGGTATTCCTCGTTGCATACAGGCCATTGAGCGTCGCACACGGTGGTGTCGTGTCCGAGCACGTGCCACAGTTCTTCGCTGATGTGCGGAGTGAACGGAGCCAACAGCACCACGAATGTTTCGTAGATGCTCTTGCTGCGGCACTTCATGGCTTGCAGTTCGTTGAGGCAAATCATGAATGCTGCAATCGAGGTGTTGTAAGAGAAGTGTTCGATGTCGAAAGTCACCTTTTTGATGAGCTTGTGCAGCGACTTGAGCGCTTCAGCCGATGGCTGTTCGTCGGTGAGCATGAAATTGTCGCCGTGGAAGAACTGAGCCCAAAGGCGTTTCAGGAATCGGTTGACGCCGTCGATGCCGTTGGTGTCCCATGGCTTGCTTTGCTCGAGCGGGCCGAGGAACATTTCGTAGAGGCGGAGCGTGTCGGCGCCGTAACGCTCAACGATGTCGTCGGGGTTGACCACGTTGAACATTGATTTCGACATCTTTTCGATAGCCCATCCGCAGACATATTTGCCGTCTTCGAGCACAAATTCGGCGTCGGCAAATTCAGGACGCCATGCGCGGAACTTGTCGATGTCGAGCACGTCGTTGCTAACGATGTTCACGTCGACGTGCAACGGAGTCACGTCGTAGCCGTCTTTCAAGCCCAGCGACACGAATGTGTTGGTGTTCTTGATGCGATACACAAAGTTGCTGCGGCCTTGAATCATGCCTTGGTTCACCAGTTTGCGGAACGGTTCTTCCTTCACGCTATAGCCGTAGTCCTTGAGGAATTTGTTCCAGAAACGGCTGTAGATGAGGTGACCGGTGGCGTGCTCGGTGCCGCCAATGTAGAGGTCGACATCCTGCCAATATTCGTCGGCTTCCTTCGAGAGGAGTGCTTGCGAGTTCTGTGGGTCCATATAGCGCAGGTAGTAAGCCGAACTTCCGGCAAAACCAGGCATGGTGAACAGTTCGATTGGGAACACGGTTTTTTCGTCGATGCGGCTGTTTTCAACCACTTGCTTAGCCTGTTCGTCCCAAGCCCAGCGGGTGGCGTTGCCCAGCGGCGGTTCGCCGGTTTCGGTAGGTAGGAATTTGTCCACTTCAGGCAGCAGCAGCGGCAGGCAGTCCTCCGGAATCATTGTTGCGATGCCGTTCTTGTAGTAAACAGGGAACGGTTCGCCCCAGTAGCGTTGACGGCTGAAGATAGCGTCGCGCAGGCGATAGTTCACCTTCACGCGGCCCAGATGGTGTTCAGCCACATATTTCTTGGTAGCGGCAATGGCTTCTTTGATTGTGAGGCCGTTGAGGCTGAAGTCGATGTAAGGCTTCACGTCGGGGCGAGGCGAGTTGGTGACAATACCCTCTTTAGCGTCGAAACTTTCCTCGCTCACGTCGCAACCCTCAACAAGCGGAATGATTGGCAAGCCGAAATGCTTTGCGAAAGCGTAGTCGCGGCTGTCGTGAGCAGGTACAGCCATGATGGCGCCCGTTCCGTAGCCCGAGAGCACATAGTCGCTCACCCAGATTGGGTTCGACTCGCCGGTGAACGGGTTGATGGCGTAGCTGCCGGTGAACACGCCGGTTACCTTCTTGTCAATCATGCGTTCGCGTTCGGTGCGCTTCTTCACTTGGTCGAGATAAGCATCGACTTCGGCTTTTTGCTCGGGTGTGGTGAGTTCAGCCACCAGTTCGCTTTCAGGAGCGAGCACCATGAAGGTGACGCCGAACATAGTGTCGGCGCGAGTGGTGAAGATGGTGAAGTGCTTGTCGCTATCTTTCACGTTGAATTCAATCTCGGCACCTTCTGAGCGGCCTATCCAGTTGCGTTGAGTTTCCTTGATGCTGTCGGTCCAGTCGATGAGTTCAAGGCCGTCGAGCAGGCGTTGAGCGTAAGCCGACACGCGCAAGCACCATTGGCGCATCTTTTGCTGCACCACAGGGTATCCGCCGCGAGCGCTGAGTCCGTCAATCACCTCGTCGTTGGCAAGCACTGTGCCGAGTTTCGGGCACCAGTTCACCATTGTTTCGCCAAGGAATGCGATGCGCCAGTTCATGAGCGTATCGGCTTGCTGGCGTTCGTTCATAGCGTTCCACTGGTCGGCAGTGATGTTCAGCTCCTCGGTGCAGGCAGCGTTGAGGTCTTGAGTGCCTTTGGCAGCCAGATGCTCAACAAGCTTTTCAATTGGTTGTGCCTTTTGCAGCGAGTTGTCGTAGTAGCTATTGAACATTTTTTGGAATGCCCATTGGGTCCAGTGGTAATATGCGGGGTCGCAGGTGCGCACTTCGCGGTCCCAATCGTAGCAGAACCCGATTTTGTCGAGCTGCTGGCGATAGCGGTTGATATTGTTCACGGTAGTCACCTCGGGGTGCTGACCGGTTTGAATGGCATATTGTTCAGCAGGCAAGCCATAGGAGTCGTAGCCCATGGGATGCAGCACGTTGAAACCTTGCAGGCGTTTGTAGCGCGAATAGATGTCGCTTGCAATGTAGCCGAGCGGGTGACCTACGTGCAGTCCGGCGCCGCTTGGATAGGGGAACATGTCGAGCACATAGAATTTTGGGCGAGAGTGGTCAATCTCAGTCTTGTAGATTTTATTGTCTTTCCAGTATTCTTGCCACTTTTGCTCGATTTCTTTGTAATTATATTCCATCGTTGAGTGATAAGTTGTATTATTAGTTTTTTATACATTCGGTTTGCAAAGATACTCATAAAAAACGAGATAGCACAAACAGATGCATAATTGTTTGCGCCTTCGGGTGGCAATATGCCACCGATTTTGCATGAAACGAAAGCCGCCGCCCGTGTTGCTTTGGTGCAAATGGCGGGGCGGCGGTGATGGTAGGTTATTTCTGAGTAAAACGAATAGGGTCGTTGTATTGCTCCTGCAAGCGACGCAATTCGCGGTGCATGGCCTTCACCAGCGGCTGCATAAGCGGCTCGTTGTAGAGGTTGTGCAATTCGTGCGGGTCGTTGAGCAGGTCGTAGAATTCCCAGTGGTCGATGTCGTTGTAGAAGTGGATGAGCTTATATCGGCCGTTGCTCACGCCGTAGTGGCGCTTCACCTGGTGCTCGGCAGGATATTCATAGAAGTGATAGTAGAGCGAGTTTCGCCACTTCACGTTTTTGTCGCCGCGCAGCAGAGGCATCAGCGACATGCCTTGAATGTCGTCGGGCACCTTCACGCCAGCCAGTTCGAGGAATGTTGGGGCATAGTCGATGTTCTGCACCATCTCGGTGATGTCGCCGCGACGGTCGAAGCCCTTGGGCAGATGCATTATGAGTGGAGTGCGGAACGATTCCTCATACATGAATCGCTTGTCGAACCAGCCGTGCTCGCCGATGTAGAAACCTTGGTCGCTGGTGTACACCACGAGGGTGTTGTCCATCAGTCCGTGGCTTTCGAGGTAGTCGAGCACGCGGCCCACGTTGTCGTCGAGGCTCTTCACCACCTTCATATAGTCGCGCACATAGCGGTTGAATTTCCATTCAGCCAGTTCGCGCCCTTGCAGGTTGCGGCTGTAGAAATCTTCGATGATGGGGTTGTAGAAGCGGTCCCAAGCGGCGCGTTGCTCCTTGTCCATACGGCCGATGAAGTTATGATAGGTGCGTTTGAGGCGGCTGTTTTTGTCGGGGCGGTCCATCTTGAGGTCGTAGATGATGTCCATGTCCTTGAAGATGCTCATCTCCTGCGCGGCAGCGGCAGGGCGTCCGGCATAGTCGTCGTAGAACGTGGTAGGCACAGGGAATGTGCGGTCCTCAAACAGGTTGAGGTCGCAAGTGTCGGCAAGCCAGTTGCGGTGAATGGCTTTGTGGTGAATGAGTATGCAGAACGGCTTCGACTTGTCGCGCTCCTGGTCAATCCAGTGCAGGCTCTTGTCGGTGATGAGCGTGGTGAGGTAGCCGTGTTGCTTTATGGTGTCGCCGTTTTGCTCGATGAAACGCGGGTTGTAGTAGTCGCCCTGACCGGGAACAATCTCCCACTTGTCGAAGCCCGTAGGCAAGCTTTCGAGGTGCCATTTACCGAACAAGGCAGTTTGATAGCCAGCCTGTTGCAGCAGTTTGGGGAAAGTCTGTTGAGTGTTGTCGAACACGCAAGTGGTGTTGTCGGTGAAACCGTTGGCGTGGCTGTGCTTGCCGGTTACGAGGCAGGCGCGGCTTGGACCGCTGAGCGAGTTAGCCACATAGCTGTTGGTGAAGCGCACGCCGTCGGCAGCAATGCGGTCGAGGTTAGGCGTGCTCATGTATCGGCGGTCGTAGCAGCTCATCATCTGCGCTGTGTGGTCGTCGGTCATGATGTAAACAATGTTCAGTGGCTTGGGTTGCTGAGCCTTGGCGGCGGCAGGCATAGCAGCCGCAGCAAGCGCCATCATGGTGAATTTCCCCGAAGTGCTGTGGGGCAATAATTGTTTTATGTCAATCATTTGTCTGTGAGTTGATGCATTAATTTGGCAAAAGGGTATATGGTTTTACAAAAATAATAAAAAAATCAATCAATTACAATTAGTGGGGCATAATACTCCCGCGGAAAAGATGGAAGCGCACCGGGGAAGTAGTGATAACTCTCTTGCATCGGTATAGACACTTGATATTTCCCAAATATTTGTTGATTGACACTTGCGCTGTTGAAAAATCTTGCTAACTTTGTGTGCTGAAGAAGTTCTTCAACACATATTAGATTTTTAAGAAGCGTTTTGCTTATCTTGCTAACGAAAACCTGAGAAATTTTCAAGCCACGCAAGGATAGTAAATCGGTTCTCACGCCATAGGCGTGGGCTACTGTTTCATATCTCGCGTGCAGGGTTTTCTCAGGACCATCGTTAGGGGGTGTGGCAATTCAGTCCACGCTTTTTTATGTATTTAATGGTCTGTTGGGCTGGTGGACCTTATGAAAAAAGATGAAATCCAAATTATTTCCCCGCCTGACTCTTCTGGCATTATTCTTGACCATCTGTGCCTCAATAGGCTATGCTCAAGATGTGATTGTAACGAAAGACGGCTCTACCGTTTTAGCCAAGGTGATTAAAATCACTAAAACCGATGTTACTTACAAAAAGCACAGCAACCTTCAAGGTCCGGACTACACGATGAGTGTCTCGGATATTGTGTCGATAAACTATGAAAACGGCACAAAAGAGACTTTCAACCCTGTTGTGTCGCAAACAGAGGTGCAATCAAGCACCGACATCTTTACAACTGATGTCAAAACCAATGACCTTGAATTGCTTAGGTTATATAAAAATGTTAGCGACATGCCAGGAAAAATCAAAAAGAGAAGAATGATAGGATGGATAGGTGGCGGTGCTCTTTTTGCTGCTGGTGGTGTTATATTGTCTTCTCATTTATTTTATGACGATGGGGCGTTTGACGGTAGTTTTGGTGCCATACTGGGTGGCAGTTTGGCAGGTGCTGGCGTGCTATGGTGTGTTGGTTGGAATATTTCTGCTAATAGATTAAAGAAAAAACTTGATTCGCAATATTCGCAAATTCCTTTGTTTGAACAAGATATATTCAATGGGAAGAACAGCAAATTGGTTGCAGGTGTGGATGCACTCAAACTTGGAGATAGAAATCAAAACACCTATGCAGTTGGCGTTAGTTTGAAATATAATTTCTAAGAATATGAAGAAAAGAATACTTGAATATCTTTGCGCTATTGCAGTGGCTATGCTGCTTGGTGCATGCTCTTCTGCAAAGTCAGGCTCAACAGCCGACCATGCCAAAGATGAAGTGCTAACAATCAACACCAGCTACAACGAATTGACAATGAAACTCGACCCCACAGGCGTGTCTTACACCATAGATGTAAGTACACCCGAAGGTCGTGCAAAGTTGCGTAAAATCAGCCTGAAAGAGGCAAAACAGCTGGCACTTATTGAATGTATTATAAAGCACAACTGTGTGACGCTTTTTAATCCTCAGTACACCCATCTTATTAATGGAAAAGATGTGTTGCGTGTAACCGTGTATGGTTTCCCTGCACGTTACAAAAATGCAAACGAATAATATTGCGCTGTCTTAGGCGCCGGTTGCGTAGACATCGCACATATAACGGGGCATAAAAGTGTTTGTTTGCTTTTATGCCCCTTTGCTTGGAAGTTGAATGTGTCGCTGATGGTTGTAATTCGCGTCCTGTCCGGACGCCGGTTTCGGGGTGGCGGTCGTGTTCCGTGGGTTACGCTACGCTCACCCACGGCTACAACCTCGCTGTCGCTCGGCTCGCGTCCTGTCCGGACGCCAAGGCTGCCGGTATGCAACATATCGCTCCACAGGAACGTCCGGACAGGGCGCGAATTACCTTTGCTGCTAGGTCTGCAACCGCTCCACGGTTGTGTATTTTCTTGTGTATTCCTTGGTCCCCACATAGTCGCCTGCGGCGCCAATGCGGGGTTATACAAATTGTAACCGCTCACGCGGTTAATGTCGTGATAACCAAACGGTTATATATTAGATTTGCCTTGGTCTGTAGGGGCGCCGTCCATAATCCCTCAGGCGTATGGCAATAGCCCCTACACGCCCATTTGCGAGTGGGTTGTTGTTGGTTGCAGAATGCAAACAGGGCGCATCTGCAGCCAGATGCGCCCTGTGGTATGATGATGAGGTTTTGTTACTTGGTTACGCGTTCAAGCCACTTGACCATTCCGAGCATGATTGCCATCGAAACGAGGCAAACCACGAGGAATACGCTCCAGCACTTCCAAAGGTCCCATGCGTTGTACATCAACGGACCAATCCACAAGAAGAGGTTGCCGATGGCTGTAGCGCCGAGCCACAAGCCTTGGCAAAGACCTTGCAGGTGCTTTGGTGCCACCTTCGACACGAACGACAGTCCCAGAGGCGAGATGAACAGTTCGG
The DNA here is from genome assembly GCA_051871555.1 of Muribaculaceae bacterium. Classification (GTDB taxonomy): domain Bacteria; phylum Bacteroidota; class Bacteroidia; order Bacteroidales; family Muribaculaceae; genus SFTJ01. The sequence continues at coordinate 9,452 of JBJECZ010000091.1, forward strand.
CTACGGTGAGGAAGAAGTAGATTACAATAAGAACCCACGGACCAGCCTTGAGGGTTTCTTTGGCAGCCACGTCCATGCCCTTGAATGCTTCGGCAGAAGGATAGCCCATTGCCGATGAGTAGATTGCCAAGAACAGGAATGCCATGCCGGCGATGCCCATACCAATGGCTATCTTCATTGGGGTGGATATTTCGCGGCCGCGACGGCTGAGCGCGCCAAAGATTGCCATGATGATTGGCGTGAGCACAATCACGAAGAATGGGTTGACAGCTTGCCAAATTTCGGGCGCAATAGCCGAGGTGTTCACAAAGTCGCGGGCGAAGAGCGACAGCGATTGGCCGTTTTGGTGGAACGAGAACCAGAAGAAGATTACGATGCCGAGGATTGCAAACAGGGCATAGAGGCGTTGCTTGATTTCCTTTGCCATGGCAAGTTTTTCTTCCTGAGTGTATTCAACCGAAGCAGCTTTTTCCTTCTTGCCCGGAGTGGGGAACAACTTGTTGAACGAGAGGAACACGCAGAGAGAGATGAGCATAGCCACTACCGAAGCGATGAACGAGTAGTGAATGCCGGTGTTGAACACGTCGAGGTATTGGCTGCAGAATGCGTTGAGGTCGCTCACAGTGCCGCCGACGTTAACTTGCTCAACCAGAGCTGTGAGGTTCGCCATGTTAGCCATTTGGGCGCCTTCAGCCAGATATTGGTGGCAGAGTGCAGGCAACTCGGCGTTGTAAGCCAAACCGTTGGTAGCAAGCCACCATTCGCGCAACAATGGAGCGATGAACGGAGCCACCAGACCGCCCACGTTGATGAATACGTAGAAGATTTGGAAGCCTGAGTCGCGTTGCTTTTCGTACTGTGGATTGTCGTACATCTGACCCACGATGGCTTGCAGGTTGCCCTTGAACAAGCCGTTGCCGAAAGCAATAAGGAACAAGGCTACGCAAGTGAGAGTTAGGAGCCAAGTGATGTTTTCGGCAGTGGAAAGGATAGGAATTGAAAGGAGCACATAGCCAGCAGCCATTGTGATGAGACCTGTGGTGATGGTGCCTTTGTAGTTGCGTGTGCGGTCGGCAATGAGTCCACCCACCAAGCTGAGCACATAGATGCCGCAGTAGAACACTGAGTAGATAAAGCCGCTTGTTTCGTCGCTAAGCCCGAACTTCGAGCAAAGGAACAACACAAGCACTGCATTCATGATGTAGTAACCGAAGCGTTCGCCCATATTGGCAAGCGCCGCTGGTAATAGACCTTTTGGATGCGATTTAAACATAAGGAATAGAAGGTGTTAGAGTTAGTATTTTGAGTGTTATTCGTTATCCCTGCGATTTGGCTTTAAACGCCAGAGCATAGAGGCGAATTTGCTTAATCATGGCAGCCAAGCCGTTGCTGCGCGTAGGCGACAGGTGTTCTTTCAGTCCGATTTTTTCGATGAAATAGAGTTCGCTGTCGAGAATTTCCTGCGGGGTGCGGTCGCTGAGCACGCGCACCAGCAGCGAGATGATTCCTTTCACGATTATGGCGTCGCTGTCGGCGGCAAAGTGAATTTTTCCATCGGCGTAGGTTGCCACCAGCCACACGCGGCTTTGGCAGCCGTCGATGATGTTATCGGGGGTTTTGTGCTGCTCGTCGAGGGCAGGCACTTCGTTGCCAAGGTCGATGATGTAGGCATAGCGGTCCATCCAATCGTCGAAGTCGGCAAATTCTTCAATTATTGCGTCTTGAATATCGTTGATAGTATCCATCTAATGTTAATAGTGAGAATTGATTTCCCAAAGTTACGCATAAAAAGCAAAAAAAACAAGCGGCTTGAAGCAATGTTGAGCTACGAGCCGCTTGAATGATATGTTACCGCTAAATTAGTTGTGCATTACAGTTGGCGAGAGGTTGGCATTGTCGTATTGGCTTTCTACGCCTTCAATCACATTGATGATGTAGTCGCCAATGCGTTCCGATTCGCTGATGATGTCCATGAAGAAGATGCCCGATTGATATTCGTACTTCTTGAGGTTGATGTTCTCGATGTTTTCGGTGCGCAATTGGTTGCGATAGTTGTTGATTTCGTTTTCCTTGTTGATGTTAGGGGTGAGGTCGTTGCCGCTTACGTGCTCCATGTTTGCGAGCACGATAATCATTTCGGTGAGCGCCTCCGACACCAGTCGCATCATGTTGTCGATGCACTGATATTGTTCTTCAACGAAGTGCACGTGAGCTTCCTCTTTGCGGATGAGCGATTTTGCTATGTTGTAGCAGCTGTCGGCAATGCTTTCAATCTCGCTGATGATGTTGAGCATGGCAGAGATGCGCAGCTTGCCTTCGTAGCTCAGGCGTCCGTCAACCACCTTGTTGAGGTAGTTGGCAATTTCAATTTCCATGCGGTCGGAGATTTCCTCGTATTTGCCCACGCGGCTATACAGCTTGTTGAATTCCACAGTGCCGAGCTTGGTGTGCACAAGGTCGATGGTCATGTCGTACATGCGCTGAACGCGTTGAGCATACACCACAATTTCGCGCTGTGCCTGCATGATGTTAAGTTCGCTGGCGTTGAGCAAGCCCGATGAAATGTATTTCAATTGGAATTCCTCGCCGTCTTTTGCCTTGCTCTTGATGAGGCGGTTGCATATGCGCACATAGGCTTCGGTGAACCAAATCATCACCGAAAGGTTGATGAGGTTGAACACGGTGTGGAAAATTGATAGTCCCACCGACACCGACACCGCCAGGGCTTCGCCTGTGAGTTGTGTTGGGTTGCCTTGTCCGAGCACCTCGTTAATCCAGATGATGAGCTTTACAAACGGGAAGAAGAGAATCACCGTCCATATGGTTCCGAAGAAGTTGAAGAGGAAGTGGCCGAGGGCAGCCTTCTTTGCGGTTTGGTTGGCGCTCAACGAAGCCAGCACCGGGGTGATGGTGGTACCGATGTTGCTACCCAACACCACGGCACACGCCATGTCGAAGCCAATCCAACCCTTGGTGCTCATCACCAGCACGATGGCAAATGTGGCAGCCGACGACTGGATGACCATGGTGATTGCCATGCCCACAAACACAAACAGCAGCACCGATGCGAAGCCGTTGTTGGAGTATTGGGCAAGGAATTCGAGGGTGTTGGCGTCGAGTTCCGGCACATTGGCGCTAATCATGCCCAAGCCCATGAACAGGAATGAGAAACCGATGATGAATTCGCCGATTGACTTATATCGGCTGTTCTTTGAGAATAGAAGGATGATTGACAAGCCAATTAACGGCACAGCCAAGGCGTTGATGTTGACTTTGACGCCGAAAATCGAGATTATCCATGCTGTGAATGTAGTACCCACGTTGGCACCCATAATCACTGCCATTGACTGTTGCAGCGACATCAAACCGGCGTTGACGAAGCTCACCACCATCACTGTGGAAGCCGACGAACTTTGAATGAGCGCTGTGATGAGAATACCTGTGGCTACGCCCGAGAAACGGTTGCGCGTCATGGCTGACAGAATGGTGCGCATACGGTCGCCCGCCACTTTTTGCAGACCTTCCGACATCACTTTCATGCCGTAGAGGAAAAGGCCTACTGCACCCAATAGGGTGAGGAAATCGAGAAATGAATAATTGTTCATTGCCTGAACTTTTTCTGAGTTTTAGATTTTTAATGCTCTCTCTTTTTGCAAGGTAGAGGGCAACTCGGCTTGTTGCACACTGGCGCTGAAGTGCATTGGCAGGTGCTGTTTGTTAAGCGCTTGCAAAGCCCTTTCCCTTCAGTGTACAAAAATATATAAAAGTTGGCAATATTGCCGAATAATAGGCAATAAAAATTTGTTGTTATGTGCAAATGTGTGCCTACTGCGTTTCGCGCCCTGTGGCGAGAAGGCTGATTACTTGGCCCGGTTCACTATCCACACGCCCACAAACACCATTGCTGTGGCAATGGCATTGGCAATCGAGAATGTTGCCAAACCGGCAATCACCGAGAACACCACAGCCACCACCGGTTGCAGATAGTTGTACATGGCAATTATAGTGGGTTCGACACGGCGCTGAGCCACAGGAATGAGCATATAGGCAAGGCATGTGCCAAAGAGGATGATGAATGTGAGGTCGAGGTATTCCATGAGCAAGACTTGCGACCAATTTACGGCGAGCATGTCGTGCAGCGAGAAGGGCAGCACGGCAATGCCGGAGATGAGGAACATCCACTTCATGAGCGTGATGAGCGAATATTTGCTTATGAGTTTGGTGAAGCAAACCAGATAGAGGGCACCGAACACTTGCGCCATGAGGCACGCCACGTCGCCGAGCACCGGATTCGAAACGTAGGTTTCGGCATCGGCTTGCCCGGTGAAGACAAATGTGAGTGCGCCGGCAAGACCGATGGTCACGCCGAGTGCTTTGTTCCAAGTGAAAGCTATGCCCGTGAATATTGCTCCGAAGATTAGGGTGAATATCGGGGTGAGGCTGCACACCACCGAAGCATCAACCGGGCTGGTGAGACTCATGCCCACAATGATGAGCACTTGGTTAAGCCCGATTACGAGCAGCGAGGCTATGATGAGCGGCACTATGTCGCGGCGCTCGATGCTGTTGCAGGCATTTGTGTCGGGTTTTATGAACAGGCTGATGAGCCAAAAGAGCAGGGCGCCGCCAATGATGCGATAGCCCGACAGTGCCATAGGGGTGATGATTCCGCCGTTGAGAAGGTCCTTTAGAAACGGAGCCATAAGCCCCCATGAGACATTTGCAACCAACAATGCTAAATGTCCTTCGTATTTTTGATTTGACAATAATTTTGTTGCCATAGTAGTTCAAAATAACAATTCAGACAAATGTAATTACGAGAGATGTTTTGGTTATCTGTTGCAAATTTAGCAATAAACTTTACAATACCGACTACTTGAGCAGCTCTTTTTTGTCAATCACTCGGTTTTTGCCGATGTTTAGCAGGCGGTCGAACAACCTGGCGCGCGGTTTATCGACGAGGATGCAGGCTGCATAAATAGCCAAGCCCAGAGCGGTGCTGATGAGCGCGTAGGCTGTTCCGCCGCAGGTGTCGTAGATGTCGCTCAGCAGTGGGCGCAGCAAGTGCGGGTATACGCCGAAGTGCATGTGAACGAGGTATACGGCGAAAGCCGACGATGCAATCCAGTTGACGGCGCGATTCTGGAAATGCAAGGTGGCAAAAACGGCGAACAGTGCGAGCGACTCAAGCACAATGAGCGGGTTGTTGTAGGCAATCACCTTGAAGTAGCGCATGCTTTGCATCATTGCCATCACGCCAAGCATCGAGGCGGCATACACCACGATGGCAATTGTGCGCCACGGCAGCTTTGGGCGGCGCTGCATGCATTCGCGCAGCACATGCCCCAGCCAGTAGATGAACACCATGTGGTGTACGGTGTAGCCTGTTTGGTTGAACACCATCTCAAACCACCATCCGCCAAGGCAGTTAACCGCCGTGAGCACGGCAGCTATTGCCAGATGCTGCCTGAATGTGGTGCGCGAGAGCACGGCGTTGATGGCAGGACTAAGAGCCATGAGAATGAAATAGCAGGTTACGAACCATTGCGACGAGTGGGTGATGCCGTTGACGGCGTATTCGGTGTATTTGGGCTGAAACAGCTCGGGATAGATGCAGCACACTGCAAAATAGAGCAGCACGGAGTACCAAAGCACCCATCCCACATATTTTGCCACGCCTTTTGCGCTGAGGCGTATGCCAAAGTAGCCCGAGATGAGCACAAACAGGTTCACGCCCACAATGGCAAACGATTCAAGAAGCTCAGCACCCCACACATCGCTAAAACTGCAATTGGTGAGCGGCAGGAATTTCTCGATGGCAATTCCGTTGAAATGCACCATGACAATCATAGCCATGGCAATGATACGCAGCAATTCAAACTGCGATTCTCTGATTTTCATAAATAATGACATTTTATTACGATGCAAAGATAATAACAATAAATGGATGACGAACATAATTAAAGGTGCAGATAAATGATATTTGCAAAAAAATTCCTACCTTTGAAGTGATGGAATTTTTTAGTTCAACCGGGTTCTATTGCTTGGCAATAGTGGTGGCAATGGCGCTGCTGGGTGTATTGCTGCATCAGGCGCCGCCCAAGCCTGCCGAGACCTATGTGTTGAGGCTGCAGTTGCTGCCGGGCGATGCCGCTGCGAGCGAGCAGTTGGTGATGCGAGTGCTGCCCGATGGCACCGCGCTGCTTGAGCATGCAGGCATCATGGCACCTGCCGATGCGGCAATCAATCTGGTGGCAGAGCGGCGCGGCGACCGCGTGGCTATCGTGGAGAAATATGCTCACAGAGCATCGTTGTCGAGCGACATGGTGGCTTGGCGGGGCATTGCCCAGCTGGGCTTCTTGGGAAAAGGCCGCACGGCGGTGCGATTTGAGAGCGAGGTCACCGGAGCTTGGTGCACGCTTGCGGTGCTTAATGTGGAGGGCTATGCGGCATCGTCGCCGATGAGCCTTTAACGAGCCGCAAGATGCTATTTTTGGCGGTGTAACTGCACAATAGTGAACGCATTATTTACGTTATTAAACTACATATATTCTGTAACAAACGAAACAATTAGTTCATAAAGATTATGATAAAGAAACTTACTGTCAGCCTAATGGTGATTTTGAGTGCGATTGCCGCACAGGCTGCAATTGGGACATGGAAGATTCATCCGATATTCGGCTCGGTGCCGACAAACGCCGTCGATGTTGGCGGCAAGGTGTATTATTTGGTGTCGAACAATCTGTACTGCTACGACAAAGAAACCAGCGAAAACGCTACTTACGACCGCAGTAACTACCTTAACGACTCGCAAATCAGCAATATTTACTATAACTACAGCAAAAAGTATCTGCTGGTTGCCTACAAGAACTCGAATATCGACATCGTCTGCAGTGACGGCAAGGTGGTGAACATCCCCGACATTGCAAACGCGTTGCTCACCACGGCAAAGACCATCAATGATGTGACGTTTGCCGACGGTGCCGCCTATGTGGCAACGGCGTTTGGCTATGTGGTGATTAATGATGAAAAATTTGAGATTGCCGAATCGCGCATCTACAACGTGAACATCACTTCGGCAGCAAAGGTGGGAGGCACCTTGCTGCTTGGCTCGGCTAACGGCTTGTATTATGGCAATGCATCAAAGGCGCACAGCACAATGTCGACGCTGACTCTTAACACTAACTATAAGAGCACCAAGATTTATCCGCTCGAGGGTAATGCCTTCATTCAATATGGCTCAACCACAGCCACCTATGAGGTGGCGCTCGACGATGCAAACGAGCCTGCCGACATCACACTCAAGGCAAGCATTGCAAGTGCTGTGCCCACTTTTGTTCAGCCGGTGAAATCGCTCGATGCGGTGATTGTGGGTTATATCACAACGCCGTGCTACTACACCGTGTCGGCTGACGGCAGCGCTGCCACTCGTGTGGCTTTGCCTTCGTCGACACAGAATGAAATCATCACCTCGCAGGAGACTGACGGGTCGTGGTGGACAATCGGCGCCAACGGATTGCGCAAGATAACAATCGACGGCACCACAGCAACCACGGTTCTCGACTACCAGAGAATCAATGCCTCGACGTGCTCAAATCCGTTCTTCCTCACCTATGACAAGGTTAACGACAAGTTGTACGTGACCAACTCCGGAAAGCAGACAAATTATGGAGCTGGAGTCAACGAAGTTACCACGTTGAACACTTTGTCGAATTCACAATGGAGTGAGATAAATCCTGTTATTACTCAAAATCGTAATAGCTCACGCAAATATTTGTATAACACGTTCTACCCGCTTTTCGACCCAGATGACAGCCATACTTTCTATTTGGGCTCGGAATATGAGGGCTTTTTTAAGTTTACCGATAATGAGCAGGTGGCGCATTGGGACTGGACAAACAGCCCGATGCAGGATTATAAAAGTTATAACTGCCATGTGGGTGCTTATCAGTTCGACAAATCTGGAAATTTGTGGTTGCTGCAAGCCGAAGCAACTAATCCACTGATGGTTTTGCCAAAGGACAAACTCAATGCAGAGAATCCAAGTGCAAGCGATTGGATTATTCCGGATGTAACTTTTAGCGCTAACTATAGGCAATTTTTAGTTATTACCAAACACAACATTAAGGTTTATACAAATGGCAACTGGGCATCACGTATGGTGTTTATCGACGATAATGGTGACCCATCGGGCCCAATAACTAAGCAAGAATATCGTTATTTGTCCACGCTTGACCAAGATATGCGTAACTTTAGCTGGAACTGGCTGTTTTGTCTTGTGGAAGATAAAGATGGCATGGTGTGGGTAGGTGCCGACACGGGTGTGGCTCGTTACGACCCGGTGAAGTGTGCAGCGCAAGGTGATGCTCAGGTATACCGTCCGAAGGTGCCTCGAAACGATGGCACCAATAATGCAGACTATCTGCTCGATGGTGTGCGAGTGAACTGCATTGCTGTAGACGGCACGAACCGCAAGTGGATTGGCACAAACACATCGGGGTTATATTTGGTGAGTGCCGATGGCACCGAAATCATTGAGCAGTTCACCACTGCCAACAGCATTTTGCCATCAGATAGAATTATTTCGGTGTGCTGCAACCCTAATAATAACAAAGTGTATGTGGGTGTTGAAGGCGGTCTGCTTGAATACGAAAGCGACTCAACAACTCCGTCGCAAAGCTACGACGATGTCTACGTTTATCCAAATCCTGTGCGCCCCGAGTACACCGGCGTCATCACCATCAAGGGCTTGATGGAGAACTCGCTGGTGAAGATTGCCGACGTGTCGGGCAATGTGGTGGCTCAGTTGCAGTCGAATGGTGGCATGGCAACCTGGGACGGTTGCAACAGCGACGGCAGCCGCGTGAAGAGTGGCGTGTACTTTGTGCTTGCTTCGGAGAATGAGGACGAAACGAGCAACGCCGTGGTTGCCAAATTCTTGATTATTCGATAACGAATCCTTTACAATAGCAACAAGCACATTTGCCGGCGCTAATGTTTTTTTGCGGTGTCAAATGTGCTTGTCGCGTTTATTTTGAGCATTATGGCAGAAAAACAGCGCATTGAGTATATCGACTTGATGAAGGGTATGGTGATATTGCTGGTGGTTATTGGTCATAGCCATCTGCCGCTTCCTGAGCACTTGCGCAACATGCTGGTGTATACGCGAATGCCATTGTTCGTGTTTATTTCCGGATTGTTTTTCTCAACGTATGGTGGCTCGTTCAAACAGCTGCTGGTGAAGAAGGCGAACAAACTGATAGTGCCATATATCGCATTCAGGCTGATTTTTGTTTTATTGCTGCCGCTTACGAACGAATACTTCAGTCTGGCTATGCTTAAAAGCATAGTATACCGATTTCTCACCGAAGGCGATATTTACAACCTTAACCATCCGTTGTGGTTTCTTAAGCTACTTTTTGTGTTGGCATTGCTTGGCTATTGTGCAGAGTTCTTGCTCAAAAAGCACTCAAAGCTGTTTAGATTGGGTGTGGTGATGGCAATGTCGTTTGTGGTGTTTTTGTGCAACAACTATTTGTGGAGCATTTGCCCCGAAGACGTCTCGCCCGACAGTTTTTGTTTCTTGTATAAGATATGCTTGATGTCGGCATTGATATTGTTGCCACTCTACTATGCTGCATATTTGTTTCGTGATAAGATTTTGTGCCCTCACAAACCGCTTTATATGTGGATGATATTGCCTGTTGCCATGGCGGCGTTGTATCTAATGGCAGAAGGTCCTACGTGGTACTACGGTGGCTTTTTCACTCGAAACTATCTTAAGCTGTGGTTGGCTCAGCTGGCGGGCATCTATGTGGTTTATTTCGTTGGATATATGCTAAAGCGAGTGCCTTATTTGTCGTATGTGGGAAGGTATTCGTTGGTGGTGCTGGTTACGCACATAATTGTAATTAATTTTTCTGTAACCACGCTTCATATACACGACGGTTATGCGCATGTTGCCATAGTGTTTGCCACGGCGCCGGCGTTGATATGGCTTATGACGCGATATTTGCCGCATTTCACGGCGCAGAAAGACCTAATTAGGCTCGATGAAAATGGCAAAATTAAAATTTCTTTCACGGATTGAAAAAAATGTTGTATATTTGCAGTCGGAAATGAAAATTTCGGCGGGGTGTAGCACAGTTGGCAGCGCGCTACGTTCGGGACGTAGAGGTCGGAAGTTCGAGTCTTCTCACCCCGACAAAAAAATAATTGCAATTGTCTTTCTTGATAATTGCAATTATTTTTTGTTTTTATAATTACTTTAAGCCAAAACAAATTCTAACATAGGAATAGTTGCACTTCTCTATCCATTTAGCAACAAGAACAGGCAGATATACCCCTGCGAGAACATTAATAATATAAAATAAATAGAAAAGAGATTCATTATAGAAAAGTTTCTTCCATAATATTAGTTCCACTATTCCTTGGAACATCATCGACATAAGATATATTTGATAAGAATAACTTCTGAAACTACTAAATAATCCGGGGATATATTTTGATAAGTTTATGCCAATAGACACCATCATTGCAATGCCACATAGTTGAGTGATTAGCTCTACTTGAAGATAAAAGGATAGGACGTAAAGTGCTATGCAAATTAATGTGGCAAAAGGATGCTCAAGATAGTGGAATAATTGATACCTAAAACAGTATATTCCACAAAAAAAGAATATAAAGTAGTTTGGAAGATAATTTAAGCAAAATATTGGAGGGAGACTTACATTAAAGAATACATATAGTAAGAAGCTTATGATAAGCATCAGGTTTAATAAATAATTATTTCTGCAAACAATCTTATAGATCGGGTAAAATAGCATTAATAAAATTAGCAAAGCCAAAAACCATAGGTGTGATGCTGGATTGCCTTTTTGAAAATAGATAAAGGACTTAAAGAATTCTGTGATTGAAAGTTGAAAAGGCGTTTTTACGAAAGGAATAAATAGGCATTTGATGGCAATGTAAATGACAATGAAGCACAGAAGTGGCAGCAATAGCCGTTTTGCTTTGTCAATATATAGGCTTTTGCAATCCCAGTTGCGAGATATTCTGCCAATATATAGTACGCCTCCGGATATAAACAAAAACAGGGGCATGCGAAATGGTGTAAAAAGACTTGAAACTTCTTTACAAAAAGTGTGATTCTGTCCTGTCGATAAATCAACAAGATGCACATGCCACATTACGACAAGCATAATAGTTAGGCCTCTAAGGATGTCAATCCATAGAAGCCTGTTGTTGTACAAGTCCTTTGTCATTAGTTTATTGCTCTTGTAATCAAGAGATTAAGGTGATATTAAGCAACCGTAAATGAAAAAGATTACATTTGGCAGACGATATTTATTTCTTGTTAGAGGTATTCGTCGCCGTAGTTGAGTTTCACTTCGTTCACGTAGAGGCGTATTTTTTGCTCTTCGGCTTTGGGGACGATGAGCAGCACGTCGTCGGCATCGGCAACGATGTAGTCGTGCAGTCCGGATGCCACCACGAGTTTGTCGCTCTTCATTGCAATGATGTTGTCGCTGCTGTTGAACAGGAGTGCTTTGCACTTCTGGGTGACGTTGCCGTCGCTGTTTTTGAGCGAGTTGTCGTAGAGCGCGCCCCATGTGCCGAGGTCGCTCCACCCGAATTCAACACATTCAACATACACGTTAGGCGCTTTTTCCATCACGGCAAAGTCGATGGAGATGTTAGGGCAGGAGGGGAACACCGATTCGATGTATTCGGTTTCGCGGTCGGTTGCGAAAGCCGAGATGTCGGTTTCGAATACGTCGGTGATGTCGCTTGCGTGCTGGCGCAGCGCGGCGAGGATGCTTTTCACCGGCCAGAGGAACATTCCCGAGTTCCACATGAATTCGCCGGTTGAGATGAACACTTTGGCGAGTTCGAGGTCGGGTTTTTCGGTGAAAGTTTTCACCTTTTTCACTGTGCCTTCACATTCGTCGCCCACTTGAATGTAGCCGTAGCCGGTTTCGGGGCGGTTGGGCTCGATGCCGAGTGTGAGCAGTACGTCGCGGTTTTCAATGAAGTCGAATCCGCGCAAGATGCATCGGCGATATTCGTCTTCTTTGAGGATTAGGTGGTCGCTTGGCGCCACCATTATTTTTGCCTCGGGGTTCTTGGCGTTGATGTGATAGGCAGCCCATGCGATGCATGGGGCGGTGTTGCGGCGAGCCGGTTCGTAGAGAATTTGGTCGTCGCTCACGTCGGGCAGTTGCTCGTGGATGAGTTTGGCGTATCGCCGGTTGGTTACGAGCAGAATGTTTTCTTTGGGGACAATGCCTTGGATGCGGTCGTAACTCATTTGCAGCAGAGTGCGTCCGGTTCCAAAGAAATCGATGAATTGCTTGGGCAGGTCGGTTCGGCTGTAAGGCCAGAAACGGCTTCCTACTCCTCCGCACATTATCACGCAATATCTATTGTTCATGTGTACTCAGGTTTGTTGTTAAATTATTTGCTAATATAATAATAAAACGTGATATGCCCAACATTAGTTCAAAAAAACGCTACAATTTTCGTGAAAATGAACAATGAAAATGAATAATGCGTAGGCGTGTTAGTGAAGGATGTAGATGAGCAGAATCACCAGCAACACAATGAGCAGATATGCCAGCACAGGTGCTTTTTTGCGTTTGTCGGGCGTTTTGTTTTGCCCGAAGTCGGCGTGGCGGTAGCTGGGCATATAAGGCACTTGCGGGGGCTTGTGGGCTGTGACGGGTGGCTTAGGTGCGTTGTGGGCTTGTTGTATGGTGGGAGTTGGGTTGCTTTGTTGTGGTGCTGCATTGGTGTTTAGGCGGCTGCCGCACACGGGGCAGAAGTTGCATGTGCCGTTGAGCTGCGCACCGCAGAAGCGGCAGTAGCTCACGGCGCCTTGCTGCGTTGGCACAGGCGTGGAGTAGACGTATTGCCGTGTGGCGCCATTGGTGGCGTGGGGTTTTGTTGGGTCACCCACGAATTCCGATAGGCAAGCGGGACACACAATCAGGTTGCCTTGGCTTTGCAGCTCGTCGTCGGAGAGCTCGATTTCTTTTTGGCATTGTGGGCACTTATATTTCATTTGCTGTGCGTTGTTTGATTAGTGTGAGAGTTATGCTTCGTAGTGGATAATTGCCTTTACAGCCACGTGCCAACGGCCGTTTTCGCAGCGTGCTGTGCCGTCGCGGTCGGTGATGATGCGCGTTTTGCCGTTAGAGAGCTGTATGCCGTTGCCGGTGCATGCGCGCACTAGGTTTTCGGTGGGCATCATCAGTGCAAAGTGGTGCACGTCGGGGCTGTCGATAACGCGATAGGTGCCGGTTATGCCGTCGAATGTGCATAGCTCGTAGATTGAGTTGCCCACTTCAATTTCGTCGGTGGCACGCATGAAATAGTCGTTGGCGTCGGGCTTTGAGAGGAATAGTTTTTTTGGTTCCACCACTGGCTCGTCGGCAAGCGGGGCGCCATCGGTGGCGTCGTTGAACGATATTGTGCCTTCGCTATCGTTGGTGCGGCGCTTGTTCACTTTGTAGGTGACACGGTTGAGGTCGGTGGTGATGTTTTTCGAGAATTTCTCGAATTGCGAAGCCATTTTGTTGGTTTTGTAGTCGAGTTCCTTTTTGAGCTCGGCGTTTTCGCGTTTAGCCACCCAAGCCAGATATAGAGCCAGGGCGGCTATGATGAATAGGATGATGTCGATAACCATGCCCACGCCGCTGCCTGTGGTGGCTTTGTTGCTGTCGGCCGAAGCGTTAATCACCATGATTGAGTCGGGTTGGGCGGCATCGGTGTCGGCTTGCTCGGCTTGTGGCTGGTTGGCTTCGGGTTGCGGCTGGTTGACAGTGGCAGATGGCGATTCAGGGGTTTGCTTTTCGGGGTGTGAGGCTATGTAATCGTTTAGCTTTCGCTCCACGCCGTTGGGCTGGGTGTATTCTTTTGCAATGTCCTTGAGGGCTTGCATAGTGCTTGGCGAAGCTTCTTTATCCTTCAGCGCGGCGTAGACGGCTTTCCACTTCGAGTTTTTATACACTTTGTTGAGGTCGTCGAGCGAGTAGTCGGTTGGGAACTCGCTTTCGGGGTGACCGTAGCGCCCGTCGAGAGCAGCATTCTGTGCAAGGATGGCAATGCCGCGTTTCCATTGATTAGGGGTCAATGGCTTGTCTGAGGCATTGGATTGTGCAAACATGGCTGTTGCCATTGTCATTGCCAGTATAATGGTGGTAATCACCGACAGAATGCGTTTCATAACCTTCACAATTTTGTTTTGTTTTCCGAAAAAATATTAACAATTTCTTTTTTCGCCAAGCGGCGCATTAATTAATGCCGTATTTGCTAATCACCTCGTGGCAGAGGTTGGTGAGCAGGTTGTGGCGTATGATGCCAATCACCGGATAGAAGAAAGGCACATCCTCCACGGTGTCGGCGTCGCCATATCGGCCAGAGAGGTAGCTATTGATGCCTGCGGTGAGGTAGTTCGCCACGTCGTCGTTAACCACCTTGGCAAAAATCTCTTGCACCTTTTTGTCGATGCCGAACTCGTCGCAAATATCTGGCGAGAGCAAAGATACAAAGAAATGGTTAAACATCACCACTTTGTCGACAATTGTTGCACGAATTTCTGCATTATTCAGTTCGCCGAAGGTCAATTCGTCGGTTGAGAGCATCGAATAGCAGTATTTCAGCTTGCTGATGTTGCGCGGAGCATACAGCTCGCTGTTCGCCTGTCCGTCGAGGCGCTTGTTTTCGAGTCGGACGCCGCCGCGGCAGGTGATTTGCTTGGGCTGGTCTTTTTCCACCTTCACGGCAAATCGCTCGGTGTAGGTGGTGTTCCACACGCGCTCGATGATGGTTTGGGTGAGTTCCTCAATCTGGCTGATTGAGCCTATGATGTTTAGAATCTTCGAACCGGTGCCGCTGAAGTACACTTGCTTTGGCATGATTTGGTTGCGCGACTTCATCATGTTGGCAATGTAGTAGATTATGGCAGCGTAGAAATACATGAACACCAGTCGGCGGTGCTCGTCGTTGCGCAGCAGCGAGTTGTAAGAGAAGAGTTTGCGGTCGATTTCGCGGCGCGTGTGCAGTTCTTCCACGTTCTCAATCGAGAAGAGGAAGGCGTTGATGTCCTCGCTGCGTTTGCCTTTCATCAGGTCGAGGAGAATGCTGTTGAGGTAAGCGAGGTCGGAGTTTTTTTCGATGAGTTTGGTGAAGTAGCTGGTGTAGTGAGCCAGCAGAGGGTTGTTGTCGGCGTCGTTGCTGGCAAAACCGTCGCCAAACACGGCGTCGCCGGCAAAACGGAACGACGAGATGATGGTAGGCTCGGTGCGCATACCGTCGGGAGTGGGCTGATACACCACCACATCGCTTGTGCCGCCGCCGATGTCGATTGACACGTAGCTGCTGCCAGCCACTTGCGCGCCGGTGTAGTAGAACGCCGGGGCAATCGATTCGGGATAGACACGCAGGTTGCATTCGTCGCCGCCGATGTAGGTGTTGTAGAGCATTGTCCACACGTCGTTGAGGCGACGGCGGTCGGCGCCGCCCATAGCCACGGGGTAGAAATACACCACCTCGGTGGCGGCGAGGTCGGCACGTTCAAGCAGAGCCTTGGCTTTGATGAGCATCATTATTTCGCGCAGGAATTCTTGCGAGAGGGTGGTGTCGCCGTTCCATTTCAGCCCGGTGTGCACGCTGTAGCCTTGGAAGTATTTGCGTTCGTACATGAACGGGATGTTCACGTTGCGGAACAGGGCGTTGCCTGTAGAGTTTTGGTTGGTTGAGAGCGCCGAGCGCAGCGGAAATCCGTAGGTCTGTCCGATGGTTCGCGGCAGGAATTCCACGTTTTGCAGCGTTTCAGCCGAGTCGAGGATGCCGGGCTTTAGCAAAGTAGCCACCAAAGTCTGTTCGTTGCTTTGTGTGAAGTCGAGCGGCTGCGATTCGCGACCGCGTTCGGCATATTCAACGTGCGAGTTGGTGGTGCCGAAGTCGACGGCAAAAATCAGTTGTTTCGACGAAGGGGCGTAGGGTTGCCACAGCGGCACAGTCACAGCGGTGAACGTGCCTAATTCGCAGTTCAGGGTCACTTCGATGAAGTCGAACGAGCCGTCGACGTCGTAGTATGTTGTTTGGCAGAAAGCGTCGTCGGTGCGAGTGCCTTCAATCACCGAGATGCCTGATTGGTTCATGCCGTCGGCGAGGAAGCGCAAGTGGCATTTGCCGTCGCGCATCTGGGTGAATTGCTGAATTGTGTAGTTGTCGCGATGGTTGGTGCGCACAAATGGGAATACGGCAGCCGACATCACGCGGTGTGCCACAATTCGTCCGGTGCCGCGGCGTTCGTCGAATTGCCACGAGGCGTCGGAAATGGGCAGGTAGGTTCGCGACAGTTCGATGAATTTCTTCTTCACCGGTATGCGCAGGCTCACCTTCACGCTGCCGTCGGTGTTTTCCTCGATGTCGAGCATGTTGTGTCCGAGGATTCGCTTGGTGAGGTCGAGGGCATTGAAATATTTGAAGAATGTGGGCGTCAGAGGCAGCAGATAGCCTTTTTTTGTCAGTCCGCCGGTGTTCACGATGTTGCCGTCGAAGAAGTGGCACAAATCAATCTCGCCGCTCAGCTGCACGATTGAGTCGGTGAGGAGGTCGGAGGTGGTGATGAACGGATAGCGCACGGCGGTGTCGGGCAGCATGCGTTCGTCGATTGGGGTGTTTCCAGCCCACACTTCGGTGGCGCTGTCCCAAATTTTGTCGACATAGCGATATTGGTCGATTTGACCGTTGAAGTTGCCGCGAAGCACAAGCGGCAGCTTGTCGCCTTCGGGCTGCTGACGCGAAGGCATAATCACAAAGTCGCTGTCAGCCACATTGGCAAGTATGTTGATGGCTCGTTTTCGATAGAACTGCGCGCCAATCACGCTCACGGTGTGGTCGCCGGTGAATGCGTTGAACGAGCATTCGAGCCGCTGCTTCACCGACAACGCGTTTTCGCGCATGAGCGCCGAGGGGTTGGGCAATGCGGCAATGATGCGCTGATAGAGTTCGGGGCGGCTTTGGCGAATGTTGTCGAGGCATACAAGCATATAGGCATATACGCTGCCCATGCGCTCGCGCAGCACCGGAAATGCGTTGAACAGCAGGAAGAGGTAGTACACAAAGTCGGCGTCGCGTTGCCACAGGTGGCGTATTGTTGAGAAGAGCGACACGCCTTGCTCCACCTTGATGCTCTCGATGTTGCTGAGCCCCGGTGCGCTCATGGTGAGCGATGCCGGCGAAGTGCCGCCAATGGCAACATTGTCGCACAGCAAGATGTACCAATCGGTGAAGATGTCGAAGTTATACACCGTGTCGCTGTCGAGAAACAATTGCAGCGTCTCGCCGTACAGGCGATGTTCGGGGCTGCTTTTCAGCACCTCAAGTTGCTCGGTGCGGTTCCAGCGCACAATGCGCAGATAGTCCTTGTGGGTTTCGTAGCTGAAAAACAGCTGCGCCACGTCGAGGGCGTCGCTCACCAGGCGCTCGTTCATCAGCGATGAGCGCAGACGCGTAGATGCTAGCGAGTCGAAGGCGTTTTTCACTAGGTCGAGTTGAGCAAACGGGCTTGGTATGGCAGTGCGCGGACACTCCGAGAGCCCGCCGTTGGGGTCGCGTATGGCGCGAATGTCGTCGTCGGTGTAAGGCTCAACAGGCACCCAGTCTTCAACGCTTGTTTTTGTGGTCTTGTTGCTGTATGATAATATGTTGCTCATGATTAAAAAAAGTCTTTTTTGAAATGTGCGTTAGTTGATGTTCTCGTATTTCTCGTCGACGAGCGTGTCGGCAGCCTTGTTGAAGAGGTCGAGCAGCTTCAGCGGTTCGCCGTCTTTCACATAGGAGTTGCTGTCGCGGCTGAGCTTGTTCATTTGAGCCACAAACGAATCGCAGGAGATTGAGGCTCTGCCCAGCGGCCAAGAGCGTTTTTTTGTTTGCACGCCGGCAATGGCGGTGTTCATGTTCAGGTCGCCGATGTTGAAGATGTGCACGCTGCGCATGTTGTCAGCCATCTCGCCAAGCCAATCGGCGTAGGCGCGCAAGAATTGCTCGTCGAGCACGCGATAGAACTCGGTGGCGAAGAAGTCGCTTGTGATTTTTGGCGAGTCCTCGCAGAAACCGCGGCCGATGGCGGCTTTCAGCCCCGAGCGCAGGAAGAGGAACAGCAGGTGGAACTTAACCAGCGGCTTGTACACCATGCGGCGTGTTTCGGTGCCGAAGGCGCTGAAGTCGAGGTCGGAAACGTCTTTGTCGAGGCCGTATTCGTAAGCCAAGGTGGGCATCGGATAGCCGTTGGGGTCGCACAGGCGGTCGTTGGCAATGCCGGCAAAGCGCAGCGGCGACAATGCACCCACAAATTCCACCAGATGGGCGCGGTTGCGCTGTCCGTTTTCGCCGGGGTCGTAGATGTAGGGCTTCGATGTCACCTGGTCGCCCACATAGAACAGGGCGTTGATGGCATATCGGCTATCGTTGGTGAGAGTCTTGTTGTAGTAGTGCAGTGCCGATTGCGTTTTCACCACAAAGTCGGCTTTGTTGATGCGCGAATCTTCGTTATGCTCGATGTTGAAGTAGGGCAGCACGGTAAGGGCGCCGATTGGTGCACGGCGCAGCACGTCTTTGTTGCTGATGTCGAGGTTCTCGGCATGGCGAATGTTTTTCACCAGAATGGGGAAACCGGCAGCGCCCGTTCCGCCGAAAATCGAGCTGACAAAGAAGATGCGGTCGCCGGCGTTGAACACGTTGGCAAAAGCCTTGAATTCGTCGCTGTCCTTGATTTGGTTGAGAGCCACTGAACCGATGTTGGGCGAGCCTACGAAGCCTATGCGCATGCGGTTTTCGAGCTGATAGTCGGCAAAGAGCAGCGAGGTGAGCGCCTGGTTTGGCTCGTTCATG
Organism: Muribaculaceae bacterium; assembly: GCA_051871555.1. GTDB lineage: Bacteria > Bacteroidota > Bacteroidia > Bacteroidales > Muribaculaceae > SFTJ01. The sequence goes on from JBJECZ010000091.1 coordinate 28,355, forward strand.
GTGTTGTAGTTGATGTATTCGCGAAACTTGCTTTGCTCCACGGCAGCCAGGTTGCACACCGGGCTTCGGTTCACCTGAATCGACGAGTCGGTGAGGATGTCGCTCAGCAAGGTTATTTTGTTGGCAAAGAAGCCGTTGGCATCCACGGCGTCACCGTAGAGGCGCTTGCGCAGTGTGCGATAGTCGCTCAGCAGCTTTTCGGTGCGCTTGAGGTCCTCGTTGGCTTTGTGAGGGTCGATGATGATTGGCACAATCTCGAAGCCGCTCAGAGGGCGGCCGTTTTCGTCGAGGGGCTTCACGCCGGCAGCCGACAGCATCACGAGCGACTTGAGCACGCGCGAGCCGGTGCCTCCTATTGCAAAGATATATAGTCTCATATTGGTGAATTTGCTAATGGGTTAGGTGAATTCATTAAGTTGACTCATTAGAATGGCGAGTGGCGGCAGTTGCTGCTCCACCAGCGAACGGAGAATGTTGCCACAACAAACATGATGAGCGTGAACAGCAGGTGGCACACCACCATTTGCAGCGGTTCGCTCAGGTATACGAGTCCGTAATCGCTAAACACCGATTCGTTGCACACGATGCATGCTGCCGGTGCTGCCACCATGCTCACAATGAGCATGATGAGCCAATGTGGCCAGCGGTCGAACTTAACGGAATTGATGACGTAGTAGTAGATGATGTTCATTGCCCAGGTGATGCCCACAATGAACATGGCAAACATCGAGTACAGCCCGTGGTTGTACAGCTCGTTGGAGTATCCGCCGTCGAAGTATTTCACAGCCTCGTAGATTTCGGTAGGCATAAGCAGGAACACAATGGCAATTACTATGCCCACAGCTAAGAAAATCAGGCTTCTAACATTTTTGTTCATATACGATAGTTTTTGCTTGTTGTTTTTTTGGGGGTATTATTTGTTGTTAATACATTTTTTCGAGGGTTATTTTTCCACATCGATGGTGATGGTGGTGTAGTTGGCGCCGTCGCGGCTATAAGCCGAATAGATGCCGCGCATAAATGGCTCGAGGGCAAACGTTGTTTCGTCGAACCGCGGCAGGCTTGCGCTGCTGTCGTCGCGGCTGCTGCTCTCTACAATCCATTCGGGGAACTGGTTGCAGATGTTCACCACCACCTGGTCGCGGCTCGATTGCGGCGCTCCGGTGAGCGTGATGATGTGCGTTTTGCCTTCGAGATAGCTCTTCATGTTGCCGTTGCGTTGCTCGTTGGCAATGGGCGATATTTCAATTTTGTAACCGCCAGCCGAGGTGACAGTGTAGTTGGCGGCGTCGCACAGGAAACGGTCGGTTTTGTTCAATCGGCTGAGGTCGACGGCAAGGCTGAATCGCAGCAAGCCGGTGGCGCGGTCTTCCTCGCAGCGTTCAAGGCGCAGGTTGCCGTCGCGAGCCACGCGGAATCGGCCTTTGCTGCCATCCCAGTTGGGCAGCAGCGTTGCTTCCACGCCGGTTTGCGGCTGGTTGAAGCGATAGGAGTGCTCGGCTTGGCTGATGCCTGCAAATCGGGCAAAAGCGTTGTCGGTGGTGATGCGGTCAATCACGCGACGGTCGGCAATGAGCATCACATAGAATGGACGAGCGCCGTCGTAGCGCCACGATGCGCCGTTATAGGGATAGTAGATACCGTGGTAGCTGCCACGCACTTTGCTCAGCACTACGGCTTTGTCGGGGAATTGCTTGAACACGTCGGTGGCAAGGCTGTTCACCTCGTTGAAAATCTTTTCTACGCTAACATTGTGAGTGTCGCGTGGCGAGTAAATCATGTCGCTGAGCAGCACAGCCACGTCGTTGCTGCCTTGTCGGCTGAGCAACGTGCGCAAAATCTCGCCGAAGTCGGTGTAGCGGGCGTCGCCCATGTTGGCTGTGGGGGCATAGATGTTTTTGTCCTTGAGGAAGTCGGCAATGGGTGCGTTGTAGTCGTAGATGCCGTCGTTCACGATGGCAATGTTCACGTTGCTGTTGGCAGCGGCACCGTCGGGTGTGGGGAAGAAGTTGATGAGGTCGTTTGCCACTTTCTTCAGTTCGCCACCGCCTTGTGGAGTGTCGTAGGCAGTCATCGAGCCGCTTCGCTCGAGGTAGATGGTTAGGTGCAGCGGCTGCTTGCCGTAGGCAGTCACGTTCCAGGTGCGTGCCGGGCGCAGGCGGCTGCCTATGGCGTTGATGTATTCGTTGAGGGCGGTGGCATCAACATTGCCTTCGGCGTCGATGTAGTCGGCGTATTCGCGGCTATCGGAGCTGATGAGTTGGCAAATCTGTTGGAAACGGGTTTCGGTGGTGTCGCCATCGAGCAGTGCCTGTTTGACTTGTTTTTCCAAACTACCTCCCCCGCAGCTGGTGAGTGATGCAAGAATGATTGCAGCAAATGCCGTGACGCATTGGTTGATGATGCTTGATACTTTCTTTTTCATTGTTGATGACATTGTTTTTCGTTGCTTGGCAAAATCCAGCCGTTTTAATATGCAAATATAACTAATCTGCCCCTAATTAATTGCCGTTCAGGCTGAAAAATTTGCCGTTAAATCAGTTCATACAAAATAATTCAAATGGTGTGCAAAACACCCAATATAGCCCTATGACGAGGTATGCC
>JBJECZ010000092.1:0-7205 GCA_051871555.1 Muribaculaceae bacterium
ACATGCCCTGGCGAAGACGCTTCGCACAGCATGCGCATCAGTTGGGCAGCTCCGGCAACGGGCTATTATGTGAAATATTCGGCATTGGGCAATGAAGGCAACACCATTACTCTGCGCCCCGAAACGGAGTTCCGCTGCACCACGTTTGATGGCGTTAACTCGAAGGCGGCAGACGGCTCCGACATCGTGGAGCAAGCCGTGATTACCAAATGCGGGGCAACGCTAAAGAATCTTCAGCCAAACACCCGATATAGCTATGTGATATGCGACCCTGCCGGCAACGCTGCGTGCCCCGAGCACCGTTTCATCACGGCTGGAGCAGCCGAATGGCAATGTTGCGTGATATCGGACTTTCATGCCTATACACCGTTGCAGCACCGTCAGGACGAAGCAATGAAGATGATTGACGTCGTGGCAAGCTATGGCGGCGGCATCGACTGGACATTGCACCTTGGCGACATCACGGCGTGGGGCGCCAGCTGGTCTTTTTGGCAGAAGCTGTATAGCGAACCGGCATTCAGCCGCATGATGTGGGCAGGCTGCGTGGGCAATCACGATTACATGGCGCGCAACTATCGTCGTCTGAGCAATGAGTTTTTCAATCAAGCCAACTATTTCCCCGAGAACGGCTATCGCGGCGAGATGGGCGTGTGCTATCATTTCCGTTATGGCGACGCCATGTTTGTAATGCTCAACAGCGAGAGTATGCGCAGCGACGAAGGGCTTGCAGCCGCGCAGCAGTGGGTGCGTAAAGTGGTGGGCGAGGCACGCGCCTCGGCAAACGCGCCTCGCTATGTGATTGTATGTGAGCACTATCAGTGGTTTTTTGGCGGCGACGGCCGCACGAGCCAGTATGAGCGCTGGTGCAAGGTGTTCGACGAACTTGGCGTTGACCTCGCTTTGGCAGGAAACAACCATATTTATGTGCGCACCGGTGCCGTTTATGGCGGCGAATTGAGCAACCCGGCTGTTCGTGGCACAGTGTATGTGCAGACACCGTCGGCCGACGACGAGCGCGGACAGACAATGAAGCCCGAGCTGAAACACAACAAAGAACTGATTAAGAGCCGTTGGACTGAGGGAGCCAAAACCGTGGGCGCGATGCTTATGAAAGTAAATCGACACAAAATTGCACTCACATTGCTCGACCGCCACGGCAAGGTGATTGACACCGTAGACGTGCCAGCCAAACGATGATTCCGATTGGCGGTTTTTTGAGATGTATTGACGGCAATTGTTCTAAAACTCGTTTGAAAAAGTGTGGCGAACCATTGATTATTCGCTTGAAAAAGTGTAATTGAAACTAATGCTAACTGCATACTTTTGGCGCTAATTTGTTGGAAAAACGGCAAAAATAGGGCTGAAACATGTTGGAAAAGCGGCAGAAATAGGGCTGAAACATGTTGGAAAAGTGGCAAAAATAGACTCTAAACACGTTGGAAAAGTGGAAAAAATAGGGCTGAAACATGTTGGAAAAGCGGAAAATTATAGTTATTTTTGTGCTGTAAAAATGGAAATTATATGCTTAAAAGAAAGATTGACAGGTATATACAAGATTTTTATGCCAGCACACGAAAGGCATTGCTGATAACAGGCGCTCGACAGACAGGAAAAACTTTCTCTATCCGACAGTTTGGAAGGAGTTTCAAAAGTTTTATCGAGATTAATTTTGTTGAGAACCCTCAGGCAGCCGAGGCGATTCGTTCGGCAAAGAACAGCAGTGATTTAATGCTGCGGTTGTCGGCGCTAACATCGAAGCCACTTATTGCCGGCAATACGCTTATCTTTTTTGATGAAGTGCAGAAGTGCCCCGAAATAGTTACAGCGATAAAATTTCTTGTTGATGAGGGGTCGTATCGCTATATTTTGAGCGGTTCGCTGCTTGGTGTGGAACTTAATGACCTGCGCTCAGAACCTGTCGGCTATATGGGCGTGAAAGAGATGTTCCCTCTCGACCTGGAGGAATTTATGGAGTGTGTAGGGGTAGGGGAGAAAGTGCTGACAACGATAAGAGAATCATGGAATAAGAGGCAACCTATTGACTCGTTTGTTCATTCAAAAATGATGGAACTGTTCCGCCTTTACTTAGTGGTGGGAGGCATGCCTGCTGTGGTGAATAAATATATTGAGACGAACAATTTGCAGGAGGTCATGACAATGCAATCCGACATTTTACAATTATATAAACGAGACATTGCACAATACGATAGAAACAACAAGCTGTATATAGAGGATATTTTCTCGCTTATCCCACCGGAGCTTAATGCTAAAAATAAACGCTTCATTTTGAAGAATTTGAATGAGAATGCGAAGTTTGTGAGGTATCAGAACAGTTTCTTGTGGCTAAAAAACGCAGGTGTGGCGTTGCCTGTATATAATGTTGAGGAGCCAAAAATGCCTTTGCTGCTTTCGCGTTCGCGGAATCTTTTTAAACTTTTTCAAAGCGATGTAGGACTTCTTTCGGCTCAATATGCCGAGGGAATACAATTGCGGATAATACAAGGCGACAAAAACATAAATTTTGGTGCTGTTTTTGAGAATGTTGTGGCACAAGAGCTTGTGGCTCATGGCATTGAGCCGTATTACTACAACAACAAGCGACGAGGTGAACTCGATTTTGTGGTGGAACTCGATGGCAATGTTTTGCCTATTGAAGTGAAATCGGGCAAGGATTACGTGATTCATCGAGCCTTGTCGAATGTGCTTGAGTGCGGCGAATACGACATAAAAGAAGCTATTGTGTTGTGTAACGACAACGTGCGTGTTGATGGGCGAATAACTTATGCGCCGATATATATGGTGATGTTTATTGAGCGACATGATGAAGCGCCGACGCACTACAAGGTGGATTTGACCGGGCTTGAATGATGCCCTGCGGAGGGTTAATCAAAATCAAGTTTTTTTGGTGCACTTGTTGTGCAATATGAGCGTATTGCTTGCGGCATTTCGGGCGAGGTGGCTTGGGGTGGCTGTGCATCTTTATGGCGGCAGTGGGCTGATAAATGGTTTTTTTGTAGTATCTTTGCAGACGAAATCTGCGAAAATAGGATGCGTTCGGCATAACGCTCAAGCTACGTTTGGCGATTCTGCTCTCACTGTCGCTATCTTTGCAGCGGAATTTACGGGGACTGGTTGCTCGGTCGTAATTGTGGCATTGCAATGAATCGTCCCTGAAAGAATTATTTACTGATAAAACAAATAAATTTTTTAGATAGATACATGGCACTACAATGCGGCATTGTTGGACTGCCTAATGTGGGCAAGTCAACGCTTTTCAACTGTTTGTCGAACGCTAAGGCGCAGTCGGCTAATTTCCCTTTTTGCACCATCGAACCAAACGTCGGCGTGATAACCGTCCCCGACGAGCGGCTCAACAAGTTGGCTGAGATATGCAAACCGCAGCGCGTTGTCCCCACTACGGTGGAGATTGTGGACATTGCCGGATTGGTGCAGGGCGCATCGAAGGGCGAGGGCTTGGGCAACAAGTTCTTGGCTAACATCCGCGAAACAGATGCCATCATTCATGTGCTGCGCTGCTTCGACGACGACAATATTACTCACGTTAACGGCGACGTCGACCCGGTGCGCGACAAGGAAATCATCGACTATGAGCTGCAGTTGAAGGACCTCGAGACCATCGAAGCACGCATCAACAAGGTGGCTAAACAGGCTCAAACCGGCGGCGACAAGCAAGCCAAGCAGGCGTGGGAGGTATATAAACGCTATAAGGAAGCACTTGAGCAAGGTAAGGCTGCGCGCACCGTTGAGCTTGAAAATAAGGATGAGGAGCGCATTGCTCACGACCTGTTCTTGCTCACCAACAAGCCTGTGCTATATGTGTGCAACGTCGACGACAACAGCGCTGTCGACGGCAACAAATATGTAGATGCTGTGCGCGAAGCGGTGAAGGACGAGAATGCCGAGATTCTGATTCTTGCAGCAAAGACCGAATCGGAAATTGCCGAGTTCGACACTTATGAGGAGCGCCAGATGTTCCTCAACGAGATTGGGCTGGAAGAATCGGGCGTGAATCGCCTAATCAAGTCGGCTTACGCACTGCTTGATTTGCAGACATTCCTCACAGCCGGACCGGACGAGGTGCGTGCCTGGACATTCCGAAAGGGCAGCAAGGCTCCGCAGTGTGCCGGTGTTATACACTCCGACTTTGAGCGTGGCTTCATCCGTGCCGAGGTGATTAAATACGACGACTATGTTGCCTACGGCAGCGAAGCCGCAGTGAAAGAGGCTGGCAAGATGGGCGTTGAAGGCAAGGAATATGTGGTGCAAGACGGCGACATCATGCACTTCCGCTTTAATGTGTAAAAATAATTACAGGTTGCGGCAACAGTGCCGACGGCATGTGGCGATAGTGCCGGCATGTGGCTGCGGCGAACGATTGACCAATTTTTCAGTACGTTGATATATTGCAAAGGCTCTCAGAGAAAACGAAAATGCTCATTCTCCGAGAGCTTTTTTGTATACTTCAACCACTTGGCGGGCTATGTGGTCCCAATTGTATAGCGATAAGTCGTATACGCGGTTGAGATGAGGTGCGCTAAGTTTTTTCTTCAGGAGTTGGCTCAGTTGCTCGGTGTTGCCGGTTTTAAAGAAGTCTTTGTCGTTTAGGCAGCTTAGCTTGTTTGCTTCAATGTCGCTTACTGCCACGTCGAGGTTGTAGCTCATGGCCTCGAGCAGCGAAATGGGCAGCCCTTCGTGGTACGACGGCAGGCAGAACAATGCAGCGTGAGTGTAGATTTGATTGAGCTTTTCGCCACGGATGAATCCTGTTAGAACAACATGGTGTTTCTTGGCAATGTCCTTCAAGCGAATTGAATACTCGTCCTCGTGGTCGGCGTCGCCTGCCAACACAAGTTTGTAACCGGTGTCACTCAAGCTTGCAAACGCCTCAATGAGGTCGTGAAATGCTTTTTCTTCAACAAATCGCCCCACTGCAAGCACATATTTTTGGGGTTTAAGACCTAATTGTTCGATGTAAAGTGTAGATGTTGACTTAGCAGGCGTTTCAACACCATTGAAAATTAGGTTCGCATCGGTGCGGTTGTATTTCTTCACCAGAATGTCGTTGATAAATCGGGCAATTACAATCACCTGATTGCTGAATTTTGTGCCAATGTATTCGCCGAATTTAAGCACAATCTTCGCGAGTTTTCCCCATTTTTTGCGGTCGTATTCCGGTCCGTGGTTAGTCATCACCACTTTCATGCCCAATAAGCGGCAAATTGGAGCCATCATGCTTGGGCCGTCGGCATGAACATGCACGATGTCGGCACCGAGTTGTCGGGCTTTAATAGCTCCGAGGAAGGTGTGTACAATCGCTTCGATGCTTTTAATGCGCGGGGCATAAAGGTCGATTAGTTTCACGCCGCGATAGCTGAGGATGTTGTTGTCGGGGGTGATGTAGCAGCTGCGGCGTATTACGGTGACATCGTGTCCCATAGCAGCGATGCGAGGGTATAACTGTTGGCAGTGCGTTTCCACGCCGCCTTGTATGTTGGGTATGCCTCGAGTGCCGATTACTACTATCTTCATGGTGCCGCTATGATTGTGTGAATATGGTGTTTCAAAAATTCTCGCGCAAATCGCCTTGCTTAGGGTCTTGTCCCACGTCGTAGACTTTGCAGTCGATGCATGCCGATTTGCCTTGCAATGAGCGCAGCTTGTTTTTCAGTGCCCATTGAGCCGGGTGCTTAATGTAGCGGTGCATCACTGGCGAAGCAGTACCCACCATCCAGCAGTTTTTGGGGCATTGTCGCACCATATCGCGAACCTTTTGGGCTTGCGGGCTATTCCATATTTCCATGAAATCGTTGGCATTGCGAATGTTCCCCATCGATTCTTTCCAATATTTGCTTTCGAGTCCGTTGCACGGATATACTTCGCCGTAAGGGTCGATGAAAAAGTTCATTGAGCCGGCTTCGCACGGGAGCGGACGTTTGCCGCCGTTGATGTAGTTGATGAGTCCCATATTGAAGAATGCTCTGAACCAGCTCTTGGGATGACTTTCCTTCAGTTGCCAGTTGATGAGAGTCTCAAAGTCGGCGCACACTTGCTGGCGATTGGTGATTTCATTGTCATCCTTGTGGAAATAATAGGAGTTGTGGAATGCAGCGGTTGCAAACTCCATGCCAAGCGATTTCGACAGTTGATAGAGTGAGAGCATATCGCTGGAATTGTTGTTTGAGACTGTGCATCCGAATCCGATGTCTTTTAGCCCCATTTCTTTAAGTCGCAAAAGTGTTCGCAGTCCTTTGTCGAAACCGCCTTCACGACCTCGCAATTCGTCGTTTTTTTGCGAAAGCCCTTCAATTGATATGCGGATTCCTATATTTGGGAATTTTTTTGCCAGGTCAATAACGCGGTCCTCAAACCATCCTGAGGTTGAGATGACGATGCGTGGCGATTTTGTGTAGCAGATGCGCACAATATCTTCAAGGTCCTCGCGAATGAATGGCTCGCCGCCTGTGAGATTGATGAACTTTAACTTAGGAAGACATTCCAGTTCCTCGGGCTTGATTTCTCGAGCCTTGTCGGTTGGGTTTTTCCAGATGTTGCACATTTTGCAGCGCATAGGGCATCGATAGGTGAGAATTATCGATGCGTCGGTGGGCACTGGATTATTAAAGTTGGACATATAATAATTATATTGAAATCAAATGAAATAAAGTTTTAAAAGAAATGTTTAACCACATTGATGGGATAAACAATATAAATACTTAACGAGAATCTCTTGGGTTTTATTATTTGTTAGCTTCCTGACTATTTATAATTGTGGCAATATTTCTAAATAAAGTGTTTTCGGTGAATTGATTGTTGAAATGTTGCAGTGCTAAATAGGCTTTCGTTTTCACTACGTCGTCATCGTTGAATATGCAATTCAATGTTTGTTTCCATGTGTTGATGTCGTTTTGAAGTACGAAAGCATATTCGTTGTCGACGTAGTCTGTTATCCCGTTTGCGCAGGTGCAAATTATTATTTTCCCTAATGCCATCGCTTGCAGAGCCACCAATTGTCCGGAGGATATCATCAAATCCTTAAGCGGAATTGCAACGCAATGGCTGTGTGCCATAACATTTATCATATTCTCATCCGTGCAGTTGTTGAGAATTGTGATATTGGGGGAATAAACTTTATTCTTAAGAGAGTCGCAAGCTATTATGCATTTGTATGGTGTGTCACCAAGATC
>JBJECZ010000093.1:0-7162 GCA_051871555.1 Muribaculaceae bacterium
AATTTAATCTAAAACAAAAAATGTATGAACTTTAACAATTACACAATCAAATCACAGGAGGTAGTGCAAAAGGCAATTGACATTACCCGCCGGAATGGCAACCAGGCTATTGAGCCTGCCACCATTCTAAAAGCAATATTTTTGCAAGGTGATTCTTTAGTCAAGTTCATATTTCAAAAAATAGGCGTGTCGGAAGAATCAATCATCCGACAACTTGACAAAGAAATCGCATTGCTGCCAAAAGTAAACAACGCCGAGCCATATCTTTCAAGCAAAGCAAACGATGTCTTTCAAGAGGCTGAAAACCAAGCACAGAAGTTTGGCGACCAATATGTCACTGTTGAAATCATTTTGTTTGCGCTGTTTAAAGTGCAATGCGAAGTGTCTACAATACTCAAAGACAATGGGGTGACCGAAGCCGACCTCAAGGCTGCAATTCTTGAACTTCGCAAAGGTAAGAAGGCATCAGCACAGACTGCTGAAGACCAATACAACGCCCTCAGCAAATATGCCATCAACCTAAACGAGCGTGCCCGTAGCGGCAAACTCGACCCAGTGATTGGGCGTGATGATGAAATTCGACGCGTTCTGCAGATTCTTAGCCGACGAACAAAGAACAACCCTATGCTAATCGGCGAGCCCGGAACTGGCAAAACTGCCATTGCCGAAGGTTTGGCTCAACGAATTGTTCGTGGCGATGTGCCTGAAAACCTGAAAATGAAACAAGTCTACTCGCTCGATATGGGCGCACTTGTTGCAGGAGCAAAATACAAAGGCGAGTTTGAAGAACGTTTAAAATCGATTGTCAACGAAATCATCCAATCGGATGGCGACATCATTCTGTTCATCGATGAGATTCACACTCTTGTAGGTGCCGGCAAAGGCGAAGGGGCGATGGATGCCGCAAACATTCTCAAGCCTGCCCTCGCCCGCGGCGAACTGCGCAGCATCGGTGCCACCACCCTCGATGAATATCAAAAATACTTCGAGAAGGATAAGGCTCTTGAGCGTCGTTTCCAAATCGTGATGGTGGACGAGCCTGACGAGGAAAGCGCAATTGCAATACTGCGAGGCTTGAAGGAACGCTACGAAAACCACCACAAGGTGAAAATACTCGATGAAGCGGTAATTGCTGCCGTCCAACTGTCGGAACGCTACATCACCGACCGTTTCTTGCCCGATAAAGCAATCGACCTCATCGACGAAGCAGCATCCAAGCTGCGACTGGAAATGGACTCTGTGCCTCAGGCTCTCGATGAAATCATTCGAAAGATATCGCAACTCGAAATTGAACGAGAGGCAATCAAGCGCGAAGGCGACAACGACAAGGTGCAGAACCTCGAAAAGCAAATTGCTGAACTTCGCGACGAGGAACACGAATACAGTGCTAAATGGAAAGCCGAAAAGGACTTAATCAACCGCATCCAGCTGAACAAAGCCGATATTGAACAGCTGAAATTTGAGGCCGAACGCGCCGAACGCAATGGCGATTACGCTCGAGTGGCTGAAATCAGATATTCGAAAATCAAAAACAAAGAGGACGAAAACGCCACAATGCACGAGCGTTTACACCAGATGCAAGGTGACAAGGCTTTAATAAAAGAGGAAGTTGATGCCGAAGACATTGCCGACATCGTTTCGCACTGGACCGGCATTCCGGTGACAAAAATGGTGCAAAGCGAGAAAGAAAAACTTCTGCACCTCGAAGACGAGTTGCACAAACGCGTTATCGGACAAGACGATGCCATCAAAGCAATTGCCGACGCAGTGCGACGCAGCAGAGCCGGACTTAACGACCCTCGCCGTCCAATCGGTTCGTTCATCTTCCTCGGCACTACCGGCGTCGGAAAGACCGAACTTGCAAAGGCGTTGGCTGACTATCTGTTCAATGATGAGAACATGATGACGCGTATCGACATGAGCGAGTATCAAGAAAAGTTCTCTGTCACCCGACTCATCGGTTCGCCTCCAGGCTATGTAGGTTATGAAGAAGGCGGTCAGCTAACCGAAGCTGTGCGACGCAAACCATATTCGGTGGTACTTTTCGATGAAATTGAAAAAGCGAACCCCGATGTGTTCAACATATTGTTGCAAGTGCTCGACGATGGCCGACTCACCGATAACAAAGGTCGCGTGGTGAACTTCAAAAACACAATTATTATCATGACCTCGAATATGGGTTCTAATCTCATACGCGAAAACATGGCAAAAATCAACGACAGCAATCGCGAACAGGTAATCGAAAACACCAAAAATGCTGTTCTTGAGATGCTGAAGCAAACCATACGTCCGGAGTTTCTCAATCGTATCGACGAAACCATTATGTTCACGCCGCTCCTGCCTGACGAAATACGGCAGATTGTGAAACTGCAAATCGACAACGTGGCTAAGATGCTCAAGTCGAACCAAATTGAACTATCGGTTACCGACAACGCCCTCGACTTCTTAGCAGCTGAAGGCTACGACCCTGAATTCGGTGCACGACCAGTGAAACGCGCCATACAGCGTTTGGTGCTTAACCAACTTTCTAAGGACATCATTGCCCAAAAAGTCACTAACCAAGCACCAATCACAATTGATGCCACCGACAACGGACTGGTTTTCAAAAACAACTAACAAATTTTCTATCCCACTATTAATATTATTGTGGCCATACCGGATAAACTCCGATATGACCACAAATTTGTTATATTAATCCCAAAAATATCACTCCATATAATTGGAGCTTTCGTCAAATTATAATATCCATGCATCTGGATAAGTTGTACTAAGCATCTGCTTTGCCTTAGCAAGCTGCTTTATTGAATTGCTTTGTGCAGCGTAGATTCTATAACGGCCATCGCCTTCAAGCACACCCAAGTTGCCACCATGTTTAGCAATAAATTTGTCGGCTTGAGCCTTAGTGTCTAACGACGAAACAATCAAATAATACCTGCCTTCACTGTTATGCGGAATCACCGACTCAGATGCTCTGTTCTCATCCTGCACGTCGCAGTTTGAAGTCATCACCTTAGCAGAATCGCTATTATTCACCGCTTCTGCACATTCTTCGGCTGCACACTTTGGCAAAGCAATCGACAAATCGCCTTCAGTCTTCAATGTCACCACCTGCTGTGGCGATTTTATCTTAACTGCAGAATCCAATCCTGCATAATCGGTCGACTCATCGAAGGTGATTGGCGTCGACAACACAAAACATGCTCCTATCAGCAGCACTATTGATGCTGCCACTTGCACAAATCGGCGCCCTAATAATCTCACCACATTGTCCGATTTCGTATCGGAAGCAGCTTCCTCAGCACCGTTTTGCTCTTGTGCAATCTGAGCTAAAGTTTTAATTCGCAAATCTTTCAAACCAAACACATCACTGCATACACTCGTAGCATGGCATGGTTCAAAAACAATCAGTTCGGAATCTTTCTTAAAGAAACCCAAGCGACCAATTGCCACCGACCCTTCATAATCAAGCTGCTTTCGCAGCATGGCAACAAAATCAGCCACCTCACGACAAGCATTCTCATAGGTTATGCCATCCTTGCGAACAAGCGAACTAACAAGCATGCCATCATTATGACTAACCGATGAATTAAACGACACGAATCTGTTAGGTTTCTTATACAGGCCACTGTCTTCAAACGAAAAAGCATTGGTGTATTGCACCAAAAAAGCACCCCAGCCAGGCACAATAACGCAATCGTGCTTGGTGAGTAAATACTCAATATGTAATGCTATATCGCTCATTTTAGTACAAAAATAATCAAAAAATCTCTTCCTCACAAATCCATTTGTAATTTGTGAGCAATTTATTTCATGAAAATGAGCGCCATCTTCCTGCTAATTCCATATTTCTCAGCCAATTGCAAATCGCGTTCTTTGTCGCGCTCGTTAAAGCGCAATTTATTTAGTCGCGCCCGCAAAACATATAAATACGGTTCGGCAGGTTCCATCAGCAAAGCTTTTTTGATGTCGTTTTCAGCATCATTCAATCGCTTAACTTCAAGATAACATTCGGCACGGTTCACAAGGGTTTGATAAGCAGGCTTCGATTGCATCTTAATAAGCGAAGTGAAACGATCTATCGCTTCGTCGTAGTTTCCAAGCGTCTTCTGTAAAATGCCTTGCGCCTCAATAGTATACGGCGAATATTTATTAATCCGTTCCAAGTCGTTAATATCGGCTTTAGCAACGTCAATCTGAGCCTTTCGCAGAGCTATCAGCCCATGATAATACCTTGCCTCAATATCTTCTCCATCAAGGAGAATCACCTTTTCATAATCCATATACGCACGACTCAAACTATCAAGTTCGAGATACAGCGACGCTCTGTTCTTAAGCAATGTCACAGCCTTAGGCGTCATTGCCAGAGCCACATCATAGTTTTTCAATGCTTCGCCATACTTTCGCTGATAGCGCTGAACCGTGGCAAGATTGCTTATCAGCAACGAGTTGTTGTTGTTTGCGGGCTCCTGCTTCAACGCCATCAACAAATATCGCTCAGCTTGCAGCCAGTTCTTTGCCCGTATATTCACATCCGCCGAATCGATATAACTCAAATATAGCGATTGGGCATCTACACTACTCGCAGCCAAACTGCCTATATAGAATATAATTAATACTATTATCTTTTTCATAATATGCAAATTTACGATTTATGTTTTTTATTTATTCCTTTTTTTGTCATATTTTGCTATTTTTGCAAAAAAATTACAATCTGCTGATATGCTTAAACACTTCACTCATATATTATCGTTCATCATCTTCATTTCACTCTCAGTTGCATTACAATCATGCGGCGATAGCAAAAACGAGCCTGCGAATATTTCTAAACGCACCGTTCTGGTATATGCGATAGCCACAAACTCGCTTAATGGTTACGACGATGAAGATATCGACGAAATGAAAAAGGCAATTGTTTCAATAGGCAAAAGCGATTGTCGGCTATTAGTCTACCGAGTGAGTTACAACAACACAGTGCCTAAGTTGTTTGAGATTTACAACAACAATGGCAAAGCCGCAACCCGAGTGCTTAAGGAATACGATGCTACAACCAAACAGTCGGTCACCACTCGGCGTATGAACACCGTGATACGCGACGCCATCAGTCTTGCACCCGCCAACGACTACGGACTGGTGCTTTGGTCGCATTCGCTGGGCTGGGCACTGACAAAATCGGCTGCCACCGACAACCGTCTTCGCGACTTTGGCGAGGATTATGGTGCAACCATGCCAATCGATTCGCTTGCATACGCCATTCCTGACAACACTTTCAGCTTCATTTGGGCTGATGCCTGTTATATGGGCTCAATTGAAATCGCTTACGAACTGAAAAACGACACACATTATTTTATAGGTTCGCCCACCGAAACCATTTCATACGGCATGCCTTACGACATGAACGTGCCTTGCTTTTTCGAAGACAAGCCCGACCTTGAGAAAGCATGTGCCAATGTTTACGATTTCTACAACGCACTCTCCGGAGAATACCGCTCAGCAACAATTTGCCTTGTCGACTGCACGAAACTCGACGCTGTGGCAGCGGCATGCAAAAAAATTGACATCGCAAACAAAAATATCGACACATCCACTCTTCAATGTTACAATTCGTCGAGCAATCGTTTCTTCTTCGATTTTTTGCAAACGTATAAACAAATTGCATCAGAATCAGACTACAACCAATTGCTCGAGGCATACAGCCAAGCCGTGATTTATAAGGCAGCTACCCCGCAATTTATCGGGATGACAATCAACCCTGACAATTTTTCAGGGTTATCAACCTATGTCATGGGCAGCTCCACCACTCGCAACGAGCATTCTTACAAACAGCTAAAGTGGTATAAATCAATCTATTAAATTAAACACATATAAAAATCATCATTTTTAGTTTTAATTTAACTTTTATTAACTAATATTTCTCACAATTTGGCGTTATAAATGCAAAATTTTTTTTGTAATTTTGCGTGCTAAATTTTTCATTTATAAATGAGACAATTAAAGATTACAAAATCAATCACCAATCGTGAGAGTGCTTCACTTGACAAGTACCTTCAGGAAATTGGTAGAGAGGAACTAATCAGTGTAGAGGAAGAAGTTGAACTTGCACAAAGAATCAAGAAAGGTGACCAACGAGCTCTCGACAAACTCACAAGGGCAAATCTTCGATTTGTTGTTTCAGTGGCAAAGCAGTACCA
The DNA here is from genome assembly GCA_051871555.1 of Muribaculaceae bacterium. GTDB lineage: Bacteria > Bacteroidota > Bacteroidia > Bacteroidales > Muribaculaceae > SFTJ01. The sequence goes on from JBJECZ010000093.1 coordinate 6,189, forward strand.
AAATCAGGGTCTTAGCTTGCCCGACCTGATTAACGAAGGCAATTTGGGCTTAATTAAAGCCGCCCAGAAGTTCGATGAAACTCGTGGTTTCAAATTCATTTCTTATGCAGTGTGGTGGATTCGCCAATCTATTCTACAAGCATTAGCTGAGCAATCACGTATTGTTCGCCTGCCTCTCAACCAAGTAGGGTCACTTAACAAAATTAGCAAAGCGCTATCGAAATTCGAGCAGGAACACGAACGACGTCCGTCATCTGAAGAGTTAGCCAAAGAGCTCGACATCTCAGTTGACAAAATTAGCGATACGCTAAAAGTTTCTGGCCGACACATTTCGGTTGACGCACCATTTGTTGATGGCGAAGAAAACAGCCTTCTCGATGTTTTGCAAAACGACGACTCTCCAATGGCCGACCAATCGCTCAACCAAGAGTCACTTTCAAAAGAAGTTGACCGTGCACTCAACCAGCTCCATGAGCGCGAGCGCGACATCTTGAAGATGTTCTTCGGCATTGGATGCCAAGAGATGACACTCGAAGAAATTGGTGCGAAATTCGATTTGACTCGCGAACGCGTGCGCCAAATCAAAGAGAAAGCTATCCGACGACTCAAAGGTCAGAAGAGCCGACTCTTGAAATCATATCTCGGAGGAGAATAATCAGTAAAAAACAGAACTATTATTCTACTATAGTTTGCAGCGTTGCTTTCCAAAACATTTGGAAAGCAACGTTTTTCATTAGCACTGCACAAAAGTGATAATTAGTAAGCAAAACTCGCCATCTCACAACTAATAATAACAAATAACCACAAATTGCCTACATTTTTTAACTCATACGCCCATTTTTCAGCATTTTTTCTTTGACAAACAGAAAAATATGTTTACATTTGCAACGCAAAACAAAAGAACTTATGCCGAACATTTCAATAAATATTGCCCTGTTGCTAAACACGCTATCTTTGGGTCTACTAAGCCTTAG
>JBJECZ010000094.1:0-7113 GCA_051871555.1 Muribaculaceae bacterium
GTGAGGATGTGCCATCGGAGATGGCAAACCATGCATAACCGCTGGTGGAGCGATAGCGCAACCTGCGGGGAGCGGAAACCTCACTATCATTCGGCGTCGAAGATGTCGAACAAAGTTGTGCCACTTCGAGGCACATTATTATTGGAGCCACCTCTCCGCAGGCTGCGCCCTTGTGGGCTTGCCAGCGGTTAAGCATGGTCAAGCACCTTCGGCGCTTGTTGCTCTTTCCGTTCTGCGCCGTCGGCGAGGGGATGGGGCTTCTCGCGGAAATCGTGGAAGAAAAAAACTGATTAATCAAATCAATCTGTGTGAGACACCAAAGAATCCCTCCAATCTATGTGTATTTGGCGAGAGGATTTAGTGTGTAATTGTAACGCTTTAGAAATAAGTTAAATGAAACACAAAATGTTAAAATTTTAGTTTTACGCTGAATTTATTTGTAGTTTTGTAAATAATTCTTAATTTTGCAACGATAACCGAAATCTTTTTTATGCCAAACGAGCTTAATGGCGATGAATTAAGATGTTTGAAGCATTGTTGTTTGTCGCGTGGGCGCCGAGGTGAATAAAAATAGATGATATCAGTGCCAAAAAACTAAAAAGAAACTAAACTAAACGAGACAATTTGAGACAACTAACTATTTTATAACTTAAGTAAAATTCTATGGTTAAACATTTCAAACTATTTTCTGCGTTACTGGCGTTGGCAATGTCTACACCGGTGATGGCTTATGCAGCCGACTCAGCAGTGCCTGCTCCACAGAGCGCTGACCAGTCGAATGGTGTTTTATCAGGAGTTGTAAGAGATGCTGAAGATGTAATCATCGGCGCATCTGTAGTAGTAAAGGGCACAACCAAGGGCGCATCTACCGACCTTGACGGTGCATTTACAATCTCCGGCGTGGCACCAGGTTCCACAATTCAAGTTTCTTACGTTGGCTATAAAACACAAGAAGTTGTGTGGAATGGCGGCAAACTTGACATTCTTCTTCAAGCCGGCGACAACGTGCTCGACGAAGTGGTTGTAACCGCACTTGGTGTTAAGCGTTCAACCAAGGCTCTTGGTTATGCAGTAACCGAGCTCAAGGGCGACGACCTTAACTCAAACCTCATCAACCCTGTGCAAGCCCTTCAAGGTAAGGTTGCCGGTGTTGATATCAGCAGTTCCGACGGTGGTATGTTCGGTGCTTCGAAGATTCTTATTCGTGGTGCTTCTACCCTCGGCAAAAACAATCAACCTATCTATGTAGTTGACGGTATCATCCTCGACAACGGTGTTGTTTCAAACGACGCCGACTGGGCAAGCGGTAATGCCAACTACGGTAACGAACTTAAGAACCTTAACCCTGACGACTTCGAAACCGTATCAGTACTTAAGGGTGCTGCTGCTACTGCTCTTTACGGTTCGCGCGGTTTGAACGGTGCTGTGGTTATCACCACCAAGAGCGGTAAGGGCTCGAAGGGCTTGGGCGTTAACTTCACTCAAACATTCGGTTTCGACCGTGTAACCGGTCAACCACAACTCCAAAACGAGTTTACACAAGGTTTCATGCCAGGTTATAAACATGGTCCTAATGCTTTCGACAGCAACAACATTTTCTGGACAAACTCTGATGGCATTCCTTCGTTCAAGGTTTTGGAAAACTACGGTAGCGATGCTTACTACTGCTTCGGTCCGTCGTTCCAATACTTGCAAGACAACTATGGCAAGTTGGAATGGTGGGATGGCTCAATCATCACTCCTCAAGCTTACGAGAACAACTTCAAGGATGCTTACGACACAGGTTTCAGCTCGAACACCAACGTGGCTATCAGCGGTGGCAACGACAAGACTTCGTTCTACACTTCTTTGTCGTATAAGTATGCCGAAGGTACATTGCCTAACAACAGCTTCGACCGTTTCTCGTTGTTAGCTAAGGCTTCTCACAAGATTTCTGATGCTGTTGAACTTGAAGCAAGCGTTAACTTTGCTAAGTCAATGCCTCGCAACGCTCAGCCTAACATCGGAGAAAACTTCTGTAACATGAACTGGGACCGTACTTACGATAGCAAGTATTTCCGCGACAAGTATAAAGGCGACCACGGCGGTCTTGCAAGCGCAACATACGGCGACAAGTATGCTTACATTCCTGGCATCGGCACATGGTGGAGCATTTGGGAGAACGACTACTATCAAAAGGAAACTATCGTTCGTCCTGACTTGAAGATTACTGCTCAAATCCTTCCATGGTTGAAGTGGGTGACTGAAGGTAGCTACAACTACTACTATGTACGCTCTGAATCAAAGCAACCAGGTAGCGGTTACCAAAACAAGGGTGGTTACTACTCACTTGGTTTCTCGCAAAAGGAACAAATCAATGCCAACACCAACTTCATGTTCGACAAGCAATTGAACGAAGATTGGCACATCAACGGCTTCTTGCGCTACGAATTGTATCACGACTACAGCATGGGCTTGAACTCGTGGACAAAGGGCGACTTCATCGTGCCTAACCAATTCTTCTTGGGCAACGGTAGCGAAGGCATCGGCACATCGCAAAGCATCGGTGGCACCAAGACCATCCAAGCTATTGCAGCTCAATTCGGCTTCAGCTGGCGCGACCAAGTATATGTTGACGTAACAGGCCGTAACGACTGGTCGTCATCACTCGTATATGCCGATGGTCATGGTACTTATTCTTACTTCTACCCATCAATCAACGGTTCGTGGTTGATTCACGAAACATTCCGCGGCAAATTGCCAACTTGGATTTCGTTCGCTAAGATTCGTGCATCGTGGGCACAAGTAGGTAACGACTGCTCGGCTTACTACATCAACTCGGCTTACTCGTTGAGCTCTTACAGCAACAACAGCTCAAGCTACTATTCACTCTCATTGCCAGGCACTTCTTACTCGCAAAACCTCAAGCCTGAACGCAAGACTTCGTGGGAAATTGGTCTTGACTGGCGTTTCCTCGGCAACCGCATCGGTTTAGACGCTACATATTATAAGGAAAACACTAAGGACCAAATCATGTCGGTTTCTATTCCTGGCGTATCGGGTTACAGCAGCGCACTTATCAACGCTGGTAACATCCAGAACCAAGGTGTGGAAATTGCTTTGAACACCACTCCAATCGAAACCAAGGATATCACTTGGGATTTGAACTTCACTTACACCAAGAACAAATCGAAGATTGTTGAACTTTCTGACCTCGTTGCAAACTACATCCTCTTGAATGGTGACCCAGGTTACGGTAACTATCGTATCGGTTCGGTTGCTAAGGTAGGTGGCGAATATGGTTTGCTCCTCTCTGACTCGAATCCAAAGAAAGACTGGGTATACGACGAAGACGGCAACAAGATTGGTGGTACTGGCAAGAACATGATTTACTGGAACGAAGGCCAACGTGCAGCTTACCTCGGCCGTAATGGTTCGGTAGAAGAAATTGGTACTATGCTTCCTAAGTTCTTAGGCTCGGTTAACACTTCAATCAAGTATAAGAGATTCACTCTTAGCGCAAGCTTCGACATGCGCTTCGGTGGTAAGGTTGCTTCTTACAACTCTCGTTATGGTAACGCTTACGGTTACACTCAATTGTCAGCTAAGTATCGTAACAAGGCCAACGGCGGTTTCGAATGGACTTCATTCAAGGCTCCTGGTGTGACCTTCGACGATGGTTATATTCCTGATGGTATCGTTGCTAAGGGTACTCAAATCGAGCAAGCTGACGGTTCGTACTACACAGTTGGCGCAAGTGACCTCACTCCTAACGGTGAATTGTATGCCGACCTCTATGCTAAGGGCGTGATTGAACCACAACACGGTGGTACATGGATTTTCAAGATTAACAACTGGGGTGCCGGTGTAGTTAACGACACTTGGTTCAAGACATTGAACTATATCGCCTTCCGCGACCTGTCGCTCTCTTACTCGTTCAGCAACAACATTGCAAGCAAGATTCATGCTAAGTCGTTGAACTTGACAGCTGCAGCTCACAACCTTGGCTATCTGCTTAACACAATGCCTAACAAGGAAAATCCTGAGGCTGTTGCAGGTACTGAAACTGCTGAGTTCCGTGTACGTCAATTCTCGGGTGTAACCACCAGCTTCACACTCACCATCAACGCTTCATTCTAATATTGTTTAACGGAATAAATTAATTAAGAATATGAAATTCAATAAAATATTATTAGCGGCTGCAATGACTTCGGTGCTGGCTATTTCAGCAACAAGTTGTTCTGACGACTATGCTGAATTGAATCAGAACCCTGCAAACGTGTCGAAAGCTGACCCTAAGGGTTTGATGACTCAAGCGATATTGAACTTCCAGCCAAACGACTATCTGATTTGGTTCTATAATAACGATTATTATAGCCGTTGGACTCAAATGGCTTGCCCAACAAGTGGTTACACCGATGAGTTTACCACACATGGTGCAACAGGTGGTCAAGGAAGTCAGTATCTTAGCACTTTGAAGTATCGCAACGAAATTCGCTTGTATATTCAAAACACTGGCGATGAATCACAACGTGGCTACGAAGCTGCCACTACAGTTCTCACTGTATATCTTGGCATCTTCGACAGCGATGTATTTGGTGCACGTCCTTACACCGAGGCTTGCCGCTATAAGACCGACGGTATCCTCACACCTAAGTATGATATGGTTGACGAACTGTATGAAACTTGGTTGGCTGAACTCGACGAGGCTATCGCTATCTTCCAAAACAAAGACATCGAAAACAGTGTTACTCAAGACATTGCCTACGGCGGTGATTGGGCTAAGTGGGCTAAGCTTGCCAACTCTTTGAAGCTTAAGATTGCCGTTCGCTTGCTCGCTCAAAACAAGGATAAGGCTATCTCGATTGCAAACGCTGTTGCTTCGTCGTCGGTAGGCTACATCGACTCGATGGACGATGACTTGCGCTTCTGCAAAGCCACTGAGGCTAAGAGCGGTTCTGACGACTATGTATATGGCACCGGTAACGGTCTTACAAACATGGGTCTTAGCGCAAACGTTTGTGACTTCCTGTTGAAGTCGCTCGACCCTCGCGTGCGTTTTATCTACACCAAGAACGCTTTCAACTCGAAGGTTGTTCAAGGTTTCATTGACGAAGGCAAATGGGCTAACGTTCCTGAATGTATTAAGGCAAACGTTGTTCTCGACGACGAAGGCAACTTCAAGGAATGGGGCGGCCTCGGCGAACCTTGGGTACGCTACTACGGTCTTCCTATCGCTATGAACGCAAAGAACGACCCTGAATATGCCGAATACTACAACTATGGTAACCGCTACAACTTGCCAGCCGGCGACTCTGAAAAGGGCTACTATCCATTCTCTTTGCAACAAGAAGAAATGAAGCGTGGTCGTGTTGACTTCACAGTTCCTACTGTAGGCATCAACGTAATTCAAGACACCGACAACAACCCGCTGTACACCATGTATATGACTGCTGCCGAAGTTAACTTGTATCTTGCTGAGTTCAAGCTCTTGGGTGCAAACCTTCCACAAAGCGCCGAATACTACTACAACCGCGGTGTTCGCTTCTCAGTTGAAACTTACGACGCTCTTGCAGCCGCTAACAAGATTCCTTACTACGGAACTACTTACGACTACGACAATAACGAAGTTTCTATTGAATTGAAGAAGGGTGAACTCGATGCCATGATGGCTACCGACAATGTTAAGCTCACCGGCTCGAATGCTGAACAACTCGAAAAGGTTTACTTGCAAGAGCTTATCCACTTCTCGCTGCAAATCGACGACCAATTCGTAACAGCTCGTCGCTCGGGTTATCCAAAGATTGGTTCTACATTGTTGCCAATGGTTAAGTTCGACCGTGTTGCTCTCAACGCTATCCCACGTCATTTTGAATTTGGTGAACCAAGCGTTACCGACAAGATGTACGAACAAACTATGGAAGCATACAAAAAGCAAGGCATCGAAACTCTTGGTTCGGGTCTTTCGGGTCCAGCTTACAACCTTGGTGGTACACCTCTTAACACCGAACGTTTGTGGCAAGACATAGGTGCTCCACAATGGGGTACTCCTAATAATTGATTAATTGATAATCAATAATTCCTTAATATGATGTGGGCGGTCAGAGACTTCTGGCCGCCCATTTTTTTAACATTAAATAAGAGATAAGGTGTAATGTTATTGCAATAATAATTGCTATTTTTGTGGTACACAATATAAACACTAAACTGATAGAACAATATGCGTAAACTTATTTTCATGCTGATGGCAGTTGTTAGCCTTACCGCTATGTCGCAGCAGCTCAAAAGAGTGTATTTTTTCGATGGCTTTGCCAAGGGCCATGTGGTGTATAAAAACGGTTCGAAATATAACGTGAAACTCAACTACGACGCCAACAACCAGGTGATGCTGTTTATGCAAGGCGACGTGATGATGGAAATGACCAACCCACAACAAATCGACACTGTGTTTGTAGCAGGCCGCAAATTGATTTATCACGACAATCGCTTCTGCGAGGTTGAGCACCTCAGCAATGGTCGCCAAGTGCTCATCGGGTGGCTCATCAAGGATGTTTATGGCGGACGCACCGGTGCCTTCGGCTTGCCTACGCAAGCCCAGGTGATTAAGCTGCGTGCCGTCGACCTGATTGGCCCGGAGCACGGTCATAACATGAATGCCGGCATGGAAATCAGTCAGTACGACGCCAAGTCGGCTGACCTGGAGGTGTGGAAGCAAAAGAACGACAACACCTATTATTTCGTGAAGGACGGTGTGGAATATGGAGTGCGCACAATCAACGACGTGTATAAGAGTTTCCCTGCACAAAAGGCACAAATCAAGGCATACGTTAAGGAAAACAAACTCGATATGATGCACACCGACAAGGCGTTGCGCATAGTCGACTATGTGATGAACATATAATATAGGCTGCCATATTGCAGCAGTAGCGCGGACGTATCAGCATACGCCCGCGCTTTCTATTTCCCTGCCTGTCCTACGTGTCAGACATTGTGCTTTCTGCGAGAGATTGTGTTATGCTTCGATTTTCCAATCCGCTAAGGTGTGGCGCTCGAGGTCGAAGTTGATGCCAACTTTCACGATTGGCAAGCCGCTGAGCGCGAACCGCGACGGATAGTCTTTCAGGTTGATTTGGT
>JBJECZ010000095.1:0-7110 GCA_051871555.1 Muribaculaceae bacterium
ATGACTCTATTATGGCAAAATCAAATCAAACAGATAATGATACGATTGAACCATTTCAGACACAGGCTGAGATAAACGAAGCTTGTTATAATGAATATGTGGCAAACGAAGACTCTGTTGAATACGAATTCCAGAGGATATTGGAAACTTTACCTCAGTATCGGAAAGAGTTCCTAAAGGAGAAGGCAATCTGGGAGAAATACCAGAAAGCAGTTCAAGAGGTGTCTAAATGTGAAGACCATGTAAGTTCAACACCTATGTATGTTAGTGCTGTCCTCTCTCAGGGTACACAAATCCGAGGTGTACCCCAACACTACATGTACCTCCACACCCAAGGGAAAAACATCTCATATCATTGCTGTCCCGTTAAAGTGGACAAGTCGGCCTTTGAAATAGTTTAAATACAGTCTTTTAGAAGTCATTTTGCGAGTCAACGGACTTGGATTGGCAACTTTGTGGTCAAAATCAATGACTACATATGTTCCAAGATAAATTCGTTTTCGCACAATTAGCATCTTTTCTTTATAGAAATCACTTCAATTATCTTGTTCGCAAGTATGCTGGTGATCGCTATGTCAAGAACTTCACTTGCTGGAATCAGCTCATGGCACTCATGTTCGGACAACTCTGTAACCGTGAGAGCCTGCGTGATGTTGTCGTTGCATTGGAGGCTCACCAATCCAAATGTTATCACCTTGGCATGGGGCGTAATCCAATAGCGAAAACGACATTTGCCACAGCGAATCAGAATCGTGACTACAGGATCTTTGAAGACTTTGCCTTCTTCATGATGAAACAGGCTCGCAAGAAACGAGCAACCGACATCTTCAGGCTGAAGGGGAATGTTTATGCATTTAACCTATGAGGTCCTGCAGATTTTGAGCATCTCACTAACGGATAAGACTCCACTGAGAGATCTCTTCGAAAAGACTAATTTCAACAATGTCAAAGAAATCGATTATCCCCTCTTTGAGGGACTATTTGATTATATTTAACTTCGTCCCAATTTTAACGGGACACTAATGACATTTTCAATTTCAAGATTGTTCTTTTTCCAGGTCGCTCTTCGCCATCAGATTTCAATTTATCTTTTTCGTTTAGCATGAAACAAATTGCTCCAAGTATTAAATCCATAAATTGATGTGGTAAATGGGTTTTAGAATCAACTTCTGAGATACCTTTTTCTACGAAATGTACGCCTTTTGCCTTAAAATCATAGTCGTTATTAAGGCTATATAAATGCATAACGAAATTTGTTTTATCTTCCTGATTTAATGGTATTTCATCTAAGTAGAGGCGAATTTATTTCATCTATAATATTCGCTTCCAGTTTTACTGCTTCCATTCTTTGCAACACTATTTCTCTATGGCGTGATTCGACAAGGATACCGCCATAGAAATTGGAATAGTACATTCCGTGTTTGTCGCTTTCGTCAAGCCATATATCTATCATTTTGTGTCGCGTTGATTATGATTGCAAAAATACGAAATTTAAAATTAATTTAGATGGTATCTTTCTTGTTTATGAGACATGTTTCATTATCCTCATTAACTCGATGCTTGAATGGCACATAGCGCGTGCAATAGAATTTGCTTTTATGGTTGGTGAGTGGCTCTGCGGAAGAGCGTGCCAACAATAAGGCGGTGGAACAGCCAAATTTTTCATAATCCGTTGCTTTTCCATATTGGTTTATTATGATTAATTGTGTTATAAAAATGGGGTTGCTACATTCTCATGATTCTACTTGCTAAGTTACTTGTTTTAAGTCAATTAATCGGCTGGAGATATTGGCCTTCTGAATAATATTTGGTGTAGGGTCAGTGCTTGAGGTCATTGAGAAGGTGGTTTAATGCATCGGTAGGGTTGCCGTAGTGGTCGAGCAGTGTAACGAAGCGACTTCCCACAATTGCGCCTGAAGCGTTGGCTTGTGCCGATGAGAGCGTTTGCCAGTTGCTGATTCCGAAGCCTATCATCAGCGGGTTGCGCAGATTCATGGCATTCACTCGGCTAAAATAGGCTTGCTTTGCTGCGTCAAACTCTTTTTGTGCGCCTGTTGTGGCTGCCGACGACACCATATAGATGAAACCCTCGGTGTGGCTATCAATAAGGCGGATGCGTTCTTCTGATGTTTCGGGGGTGATGAGCATTATTATTCGCAGTCCGTAGCGGTCAGCCACGGGTTTGTAATGGTTGATATAATCGGCAAAAGGAAGGTCGGGCAATATCATTCCATCGATGCCACAGCGAGCACAGTCGCGGCAAAAGTTTTCGAATCCGTAATGCACAACAGGGTTAAGATATCCCATCAAGATTAGTGGTATGTCCACAAGGTTCCGGATGTTGCTTAGCTGTTCAAACAGTTTTCGTAGGGTCATCCCGCCCCGCAGAGCTTTTGTTGCTGCGTCTTGTATGACTGGGCCGTCAGCCATGGGGTCGCTGAACGGTATGCCCACCTCAATCATGTCGATTCCGCTTGAGGCGAGGGTGGTGATGATTTGAGTGGCGCTGTCGGGGCTGGGATGGCCAGCGCAGAAGTATAGTGAGAGAATGTTGTTTTTTTTCTGTTCGAAAAGTCGATTTATTCTGTTCATTGTTGTGCAATTAGGTTTGAGTTTGTTTAAGAAATCTTTCAGTAGATACACGTCTTTTTCAGCTGGGGCGGTCTCGAATTGCGAGTTGAGGTCTATGCCAATCATCTTTGGGTGACGCAAAGCCTGCAAGGCTTCGGCGTCGTCGGGCGATATGCCTCCGCTGAGAATAAAGGGCAGATTCCCGTGGTATTCGAGTAGTTTGCTCCATACAAAGTGCCGACCAGTACCACCACGCGTTGGGCTGGCGGTGTCGAACAGCAGCATGGTGCAGTTTTTCTCGTAGGCGCTTGTGTCGGGCATCGGAAGGTGGTTGCTTACGCCGATTGCCTTGATGATAGCCACGCCACGCATTGCCGGATGCTTGCGCAGATTGTCGATGTAGCTTGCCGATTCGCTGCCATGCAGTTGCACGCCCCACAGCTGCGCCTTTTTTGCTATTCGTGCCACTTCGTTTATTGGGGCATCAACAAACACGCCGATGCGCTTCACTGATTTTCCGGGCATGTATTTTGGGAGCGTATTAACATATCGTTTGGAGTGTTGCCAAAAGATGAATCCCATCATGTCGATGCCCAGGGCTTCAACGTTGGCAATGTTGTCGGCATTGCGCATGCCACATACCTTTATTAGCATAGAATCTCGTTTTTGAATTGTTGCAAAGCTTGGCTTGGCGAGGGCTGACTCATAAATTTCTCGCCGATGAGAAATCCGCGGAAACCTGCGCTGCGCAATTTGCGCACCGCGTCGGGTTGCGATATTCCGCTTTCCGATACCAAACAAGCATTGGCAGGCAAACTGGCTGCCATGTCGAACGATTGCTTCACATCGGTGTGGAACGTGCCGAGGTGGCGGTTGTTTACGCCAATCATGTCGGGTTGCACATCGATATAATCAATCTCGTTGGCGCCGTGAATTTCGAGCAGCACTTCAAGCCCAAGTTGATGAGCAGCGGCAGTGAGAGCAAGGCAGCGGTCGAACGGCAGAGCCGAAGCAATAAGCAGCACCGCATCGGCTCCAGCAAGACGCGACTCCACAAGTTGATATTCGTCAATTATAAATTCTTTACGAAGCAATGGCAGGTCTACTGCTGCGCGAATTTCTTGCAGATATTGCAGTGATCCGCCGAAATATTTTTCGTCGGTGAGTACAGAGATGGCAGCGGCACCTGCTTGGGCATATCCAACGGATGTGAGAACAGGGTGGGCATCGCGGTTTATCCAGCCTTTCGATGGCGAACGACGTTTGAATTCGGCAATGATGCCTGTTTCGCTACGCAGCAAAGCCTTGCGCATCGAAGTGAGTCGGTGCAGTTGCTTGCACTCCAAATCGTGCATCAGATGAGCTAGAGGTTTGTCAGCCTTGATGAGTTCTATCTCGCGACGCTTGTCGGCAATAATATTTTCGAGAATATCAGCCATGTCTTTCAAGAATTAAGTTCGACATATCGTTTTAGTACAGCCTTTGCCTTGCCGCTTGCAAGCGACTGGCGAGCCTCGGCAAGACAATCAGATAATGGTTTGTCGGAGCAAATCACCTTAATTGCCATGGCTGCGTTTGCAGTCACCACGTTGCAGCGAGCGTCGGTGGTATTGTTGCTGAGGATGTTGTCGAAGATGGCAGCAGCTTGCTGCTTGGTTTCGCCGCCGAACAGCTCAGACTGAAGCACAGCGGCCATGCCGAGGTCTTGCGGTGAGAAAATCTTTTCCATAGCTGACGTCTTAACCTTGAAATCGCCTGTGAGCGAAATTTCGTCGTAGCCATCTATGCTGTTGACAATGCCGTAGCGGATGCCCAGTTTCTCGTATACACAGCTGTAGAGGCGCATTTGGTTGAGGTTAGCTACACCGAGCAGCTGTTGCTTTGGGCGGCACGGATTGACCAACGGACCGAGCAGATTGAAGCAAGTGGGCACTTGCAACTGACGACGCACTGGAGCAACGAATTTCATGCCATGGGCGAACAGCGGAGCATGCAGGTAGGTGAAGCCGCATTGCTCGAGGTTGCGCTTGTGCACGTCGGCGTCTGCCGAGAATTTCACTCCGTGCTGCTCAATCACGTTGCTGGCACCTGATGTTGATGTGGCAGCATAATTGCCGTGTTTGGCAACCTTGTAGCCCGCTCCAGCAACAACGAAGCATGCGCAAGTGGAGATGTTGAAAGTGTTCTTGCCGTCGCCACCAGTGCCTACGATGTCGATTACATTGTATGGCGAGAGGTCGATGGGGTTGCCTGTTTCGATGATGCCGTCGCGGAAGCCGAGCAGCTCATCTACTTTTATGCCGCGCATCATCAGTCCGGTGAGCGCAGCGCTAATTTGCACATCGCTATAACGTTGTTGCACAATGCCGTGCATAATGGCGCAAGTTTCGCTGCGGCTTAGTACCTCGCCATTGATTATTTTTGTGAGAATTGCTTTCATGACAGATTATTTGTTTAGAAAATTTTCGATTATTTGCCTTCCGTCGGGAGTGAGCACCGACTCGGGATGAAACTGAATGCCGTGAATGTCGAAGTGGCGATGACGCATAGCCATAATCTCTTGCTTGTCGCTCATGGCAGTGATTTCTAACTCTTCAGGGAATTGCTGCGTGTCCACCACCCACGAGTGATAGCGCCCGACAGCGAATTCAGATGGCAGCCCGTTGAACAGATAGTGGGATGCCACGATGTGACAAGCTGATTGAATGCCGTGATACACCTCGTTGAGGTTCACCAACTTGGCGCCAAACACCTCGCCGATGGCTTGATGCCCCAGGCACACTCCAAGAATCGGCTTTGCGCCGGCATAGGCTTTAATCACCTGCTTTAGCAGACCGGCTTCGTCGGGGATGCCAGGACCTGGGCTCAGCACAATCTTGTCGTAAATGCCGAGGTCGGAGAGTGCGAAACGGTCGTTGCGTTTTACGTCTACCTGAACGCCTGCGGCACGAATCATGTGGTAAAGATTATACGTGAATGAGTCGTAGTTGTCGATAATTACAATTTTCATAGTCGTTGATTTTTTATGAGGCTACAATTGTTCGGCTACCGCAATGGCGCGACGCAAGGCACCGAGTTTGCTGTTCACCTCTTGAAGTTCGTATTCTTTGTTGCTCTTCTCCACAATGCCGCTGCCGGCTTGAAACCACAGTTCGCCGTTGCGGCTGACGAATGTGCGAATGGTGATGGCTTGATTGAGTGAGCCGTTGAATCCGATAAAACCGATGCAGCCGCCGTATGCTCCGCGATTGTGCGGCTCCATCTCGCTGATTAGCTGCATAGCTCTCACTTTAGGAGCGCCCGAAAGCGTACCGGCAGGGAAGGTGTCGATAAACGTCTTGATTGGCGAGGCATCGTCGTCAAGCACACCGCTCACGCGGCTCACCAAATGTATGACGTGGCTGTAGGACTGCATTTCTTTATTGAAATCCACTTTCACGTCGTGGCAGTTGCGGCTTAGGTCGTTGCGAGCCAGGTCGACGAGCATCACATGCTCGGCGTTTTCCTTAGGGTCGTTGCGCAGATATTGGGCATTGCGGGCATCAATCTCGGGATTGCCTGTGCGGGGTGAGGTGCCGGCAATGGGGTCGATGAACGCTTTTCTGCCTTCAATACGGCAGTGCGTTTCGGGTGAGGAACCGAATATGCGGAAGCCTCCAAAATCGAAGTAGAAAAGATAGGGGCTGGGGTTGATGTTACGCAATGCGCGGTAAAGCTTGAAGTCGTCGCCCTCGTATCGCTGAACAAAACGTCGGCTTAACACAATCTGAAACACGTCGCCGCGTCGGCAGTGTTCAATGCCTCGTTGGATGTTTGCTTTATGTTGCTCGTCGGTGATGGTGCTTGTGGTTTCGCCCACAGAATGAAAATCGTAGGTTGCATAATTGTGGTTGCTAACCACGCGTTCCAGATAATCTAAACTGCTTGGTTCGCCGTTTTCCAATAGTTCGATAAGTGTCATAGTGCCCGTGAAATGGTCGAATACAATCAAAAATTTATATAGAATATATTGCATGTCGGGCGCATCGTTGCGCTCCTGAGTGGCATCTTTCACTGCTATGTTTTCGAAATACGAAACAGCATTGAATGAGGTGTAGCCGTATACGCCACAATACTCGCTTTTATTGCCTTTGACGCTGAAACACTCAAAAAAGTCGCTGATGGCGGTTTCCACTTTGTAGTTGTCGCATACTTCGCGCTTTGTACAGCTGCCGTCGGGAAAACGCGCAACTGCAATGCCATGTTCCACCGCTATGCTTGCTATGGGCGACAAGGCAATAAACGACCGACCGGTGTCGTGGCTATGAAAGTCGGAACTTTCCATCAAGGCGCTCTGCGGATAAAGGTCGCGCACTTTCAGATAAGTGCTAACTGGCGTGTAAATATCGCCGAGAATCTCTTTTGTTGCTGTTGTATAGTGGAATTGTTGCATATCACTTAGATTGTTTTTTTTATTGTTTGTTAATATTCCGATGAATGTGCCAAATAAGTGTCGATATCTTTGTCGCCGCGACCACTCACAGTGAGCACAACCACATC
>JBJECZ010000096.1:0-1859 GCA_051871555.1 Muribaculaceae bacterium
ATACACAACGTCGTTTTGCTGCAGATAGAAGTAGGGCGACGACAGCACTTCGGTGTCGTTGAGGTTGATGCGGTGATATATGCGCTCTCCGTTTTCTTCGCGAATTAGCAGCACGTTGTCGCGGCGGCCGTATACGGTGAGGTCGCCTGCATCGGTGATTGCGTCAATTATCGAATAACGCTTCTTGTTGGTTGTCTTAGGACCGGGCGAGTGCACTTCACCAAGTACATTTACGCGGAAGTTCATCAGTTGCACGCGCACGTAGGGGTCGGTGACCGACTTGCTGACTTCTTTGGTTATCACATCGGAAATCTGTGCTGTGGTTAGCCCGGCAACTTTTATTTTGCCAAGCACCGGCATCATGATGTAGCCATCGCGGTCGACAACGTAGGTCATCAGCGATGATTGTTGCGTAGGCGACACGGCGCTACGGGTGGCAATGTTGTTCATTGGCGTATTGAATTGCGCTGTAGCTTCAGGCACAAGCGACGTTACGGTAATCACCAGTTCGTCGTCGGGGATAATTTTCAGTTCATAGTTGCCTGATGGAATTGCGCCTGATGTTTGGTTGCCGAGATTTGCGAAATATGTAAGGTTGTCCTTGCTTGTTGAACAAGAAGCAAGGAATATACATAAAGCAATAAACGTAAATAAAGACTTTGTCATATCAAAATATCGAGTAGGTAGTTTCAGTATATTTTCATTTTGCTATTATATAACGAATGTTGTTGTGCATTTATTGCTAAGACGTGAATGTTATTTTGTCTTGCTGAATCTAATTGAGTACTCTATGTTTTGATATAAAGCTCAGTCTTAATGTTTCAATTGAGTCGTTTAATAGCCTAATTGTTTAAACTTTTTCCCATTCATTATTCTTTGGGTTGTATCTTTTAATGATTCTTGCAGGTGCTCCCACAGCAACACAGTAATCTGGAATGTCGTGAGTAACCATTGAATTTGCACCGATAACGCTGTGTTTTCCTATCTTAATGTTGCCTGCAATAACCACATGAGTGCCTATCCAACTTCCGTCTCCAATTTCCACGTTTGGCGTTTTGTCGGCAGTGGGAGCATGCCTAAGTCCTTGTTGTTTAATGGGCATTGTGATATCGGTATATTCGTGATTGAAATCGGCAATAAAGCAATTGGGGCCCATTCCCACATACTTTCCAAACTTGACGTGCCCAAGGCTGGCAATGCGTGAAAACATACTTATTGTGGTGCCTTCTCCAACTTCGATGATTCCATCGTCAAGCGATACAATCATGGAATAAGGCATTACTTGGGCTTTCTCGTTGAGGATGATGTGCTTTTTGCCTCCAACAAGTTTTGCACCGTAACCAATGTAAAGTCCTTTGGTATATTTAACTCTAAATATTAGGCAATGCAGAAGTGTTAAAAGCAATTTGATGAATTTTTTCATTAGTTATGAGCATTAATTATTCGCCCGTCTTTCCGGAATTCATATTATGTAGAACTA
This sequence comes from Muribaculaceae bacterium, assembly GCA_051871555.1. Classification (GTDB taxonomy): domain Bacteria; phylum Bacteroidota; class Bacteroidia; order Bacteroidales; family Muribaculaceae; genus SFTJ01. Next base: position 1,481 of record JBJECZ010000096.1, read on the forward strand.
TTGTTTCGTATTCTTGTCACGTTTTTGTTTATTGATAACAAAAATACATTTATATTGCGAAGTTAACAATAAAAATCGAATTAAGGACTAAACCCATGTGTGATTAATTTCATATTGTCTATTTTTTTTATAGGTTAGTTGCTTGTGTTGATTTTTTATATAGTGTTTGTTAACAACTTTTTTGGTGGAAAGGGTGGATATGTAGCGAAGTATGATTAAATTTGCACTTTAAAACGGGCGACGGGTGTTGCCTGGTGTGAATAATTACAGATGTGATGATTAGTTTTTCTATCATATTAAGTCCGTTGGTTTACGGGCTGTTGGCATTTTCGTTGCTTTTGACGGTGATTATAGTGGTGTGGCATGTGCGTCGCTATAG
>JBJECZ010000097.1:0-7008 GCA_051871555.1 Muribaculaceae bacterium
GACTTTATTTCCGCTGCAAAGATACGGCAAAAGAATGGAATAAGCAATTGTTTGAAGGCTTGCTTAACATCGCGGTCATCGCAATGGGGCATGGCAATGTCTCCGCCAAGCGACTCAGATGTCGTAGAGCGTATGATTCTTTTTAGGTTTGGTCTGCTCCTGCTTGCGCTTTGCCTCGGCATCTTCCACCGCCTTGGCGTCTTCAGCGCTCTGTATTTTCTGCTTCTTTTCTTTTTTGGCTTTTTGTTTGCCTATGGTGAAACTTTTCACCACGTCCTCTGCTTCCTCGATGCTGCCCAGCAGATAATTCACCGTAACCGACACCAGCAGGTCGCGGTTTTTGCACACCAAGTTGGCAAGCAGCGTATGGCTGCCGTCGGGCATGGTGCCCGTGAGCGAATAGCACTTAAACCCCTTCACCTTCAATTTGTTGGGCTGGCATTCAAACATATTAAACCCGTTGGCACGGCGCGCCAAATCCATCTGCATATTGTCGTCGTTGACGCCCTGCTTGTTGTAGAGCGTAATCACCAGCGCCATATCCTGCCACATAATCTCGAAATGCGAGGCGCTGTTGTAGGTGACGGTGCCGCCATCGGGCACTTCGAACGTGAGGTTGTGAGCCGACCATGTGAGAACAGCCGCATCGGCACGCAACCCGGCAAACGCCAAGGCCATGGCTACGACAATGCCTCGCAAATAGCGCACTATGTTGGTTGTGTTATTATGCATAAAAAAACATCTTGTTATGATAAAAAACATCAAAGCGACTGCAACCAGCGTTGCCAAGCGCGACGGTCGCCATTGAACACATCGAGGTCAACCTCACCGTTGATTCCTGCCACATCACCCCAATGGCTGTATTGCAAGATGGTCCAGTTATAGTCGACCACTTTGTCGGGCTGCTTGAAGGTGCAAAGCCACAGCAATTTATCGTCGAGGGTGCCACGAATGAATTTTTTGTAGCCGTCCTTGTTGGTGTAAATCATCACCTTATAATTGTTTTCCTCAATGCATTCCACCATCTTTGCCAAGCGCTTCACAGCCTCGTCGCGGTCCACAAAGATGTCGTTGCCCCATTCCTCAACGTCAATCACCAATGGCAAATCAATTTCCTTGCCCTTCACCGCCTTCAGGAAATTATAGGCTTGAACAGTGCCGTTTTTTGCCATACGGAAATAATGATAAACGCCCACCTTCAATCCTGCCTGTTTAGCAAGCGAGTAGTTGCGCTGAAATGTGGGGTCGACGTATTCGTTGCCCTCAGTGGCTTTGATGAACACAAAACTCAGGCTGTCGGCAGCAAGCTGTTTGAAATCGACATTACCGTTGTGCTTTGAAATGTCGATGCCCACAACCGGATATTCGTTGCGGTCGACAACCACATTAGGATGGTGACGCAGCAGATAGAAGATGGCACAGCCTATCGACACAAGACCCACCACGCCACACACCGTAACCCAGCGTATGAAGCGGTCGACCTTTTGTTGCTCGCCTCGTTTTCTGTTTTGTTTAGCACTTTTTTTTGCCATGACGCAAAGTTACAAAAAATGGTTTGAACCTCACAATCGCCCACATCATTTTTTCGATGCATGCAACGCCGATTCACGCTTCCACGCCAAATTTGATGCCTCGAAACAGCCAATGTGGCTGAGCCACGCTAACCCTGGCACAGCCACACCTCAATAGATTGCACAAATTTTTAATATCTCGGCTAACTAAAGCCCAGCACCATCACCATTCGGCACGAATTGTGCAAACGCCTTTGGCAGGAATGGTAATGGCACTTGATACCTCAACCGGCACTCCGTGAATCTCGTTGCCGTCGGTGAGCCACAGTTTCTTGGGCGCGCCGCCGCTCCATTTGAAGTGAAGCTGTTCAGCCTTGTCGGAAGCCGATTGCACTCGCACAATCTTGGTTTTGCCTCCCTTGATGGTTTTGCAAGTCGACAAATACACATTTTCGTTATCAATAATAGGCATGCTGCCCATCTTGAGCGACGAATTCACGCGGCAAGCCTTTAGTCCACGGAATTGCTCCATGCCGAATCGATTGGCATCACCGACGCTGAAAGCACCATGAGGCAGCAAGCGATAGGAATAGCTGATGGTGCCGCTCTGACTTAGCGGGAAGTTGGTGTGCCAATGGTTGTTGAGCGCCCACGAATAGATGGTGGACGATTGCTGCAAATGTCGAATCCAGTCGGGCGAACCCGATGCGCCGCCCAAGATGCGAGCCGTGAGGTCGCCGCTCTCAAATACGGCAGCATTCATCGGACACCAAGTTACGCCCATCTTGTCGTTTGAAACGTCAACCCATCGCCATGCAGCAATCCAATTGCGGTTGGCTGCCGATATCTGGTCTTTTTCGAGAGTCATCGAGCCCCAAGGTATGTCGACGCGAGTCACCGGCGAATCAACGCCGAAAGCAAAGCCAAAATGCAAGCCCTCTTTGCGCTTTGTAGCCTGTTTATAAACAGTGTTGCGACACTCCACCACAGCCGAGCATCGCGAGATTATGACCTCGCGCACAATGCTGTCGCACGCGGTGGCTTGCGAAACAATGCGCAGGCTTGCCCGCAACGGTCCGCACTCGCCCACACTCACCTTTACGTCATACGGGCGAAGCGCTCTGCCCGGTGAGTCGTTGCCCCACAAATGACGCACACTGTTCACCGACGAAAGGCTGCGGTTGTCGACGTACTCAATGCCGTCGCGGCGCAAACTCACCACGTCGCCTGTGAGCGGGTCGATTTGCACATCAACAATGCCATTGCTTAAATGATATTGCGAGACAGTCATTGGCTGAAGCGTGCACGTGTTGCCACTCAAGCGATACATCCGCTTGCCCAAAGCTGGCACACGCTCGGCATAGAACAGCAGCCACCCGTCGGCGGTGATTTGCGACGGCACTTGATTGCCTGCTTCGTCGACAATGCCACGAAAACCACCCACTTCGCTTGGAGAGAGAGCCACGATGCCCGTTTGCTCCCACGAATTGGTGTTGAACACAGCCACCGATTGCGAATTGTTGTCCTTTATTTTCGCCATTGTCATGGCAAGCAGTTCGTCGGTGAGTTTTTCGGCAGTGTCGAAATATCCGAATTTGCGTTGAAGAATTTCGCTGCAGATGGGTTCTTGCTCAGGACTCATATATGCCCAAGTGTGCTCGGTGCTGAGCAGCATGTTTCGCCAAGCCTCGTTGAAGGTGCTGCGTGGAGGCGTGTCGTGCTCACGCAACATGCTCCACAAAATGTCGGCTTGCACCAGTTTTTCCTTCACCTCGCGACTACGTCCTGTTTTGGCAGCGCTCGAGCCCAAGCCATCGGTCCAATACTCGGTGAAATCGCCTCGTTTCACCGGAATCGTGTCGGCATATCGCAAAGCAAACGCTTCCATCATCTCGGTTGCCGTGCAGATGTGCAGACGAGGGTAGGCATACTCCTCGTTCCAGCTGCGCACCGCATCGGGCAAGTCGGCATCAACAGGCGTGTTATCAGCCATGCACCACGTCATCGGAAACACGTCGTAAGGATATTCGGCATCGGCTTGCAGACGCTCAAGCATCTGCCACAAATAGCCATCAATGAAATTCTCGCGCGGGTTGTCGGTGCGCACCACATCGAGGAGTTTGCTGCGGTCGGTTTGACCTGCCATCTTGGGCCAGTAGAATTTTCCCTTGAGCTGAGCACCCGGAGCATACGACCCGGGCTGCATAAACAGCACTCGCGAATTGCCATCGGGACCCTCCCACCAGAACGGGCGGAAGCTCACCTCGGGCGACAAGCCGGTGCGGTCGCCTCCGTTGAACAGCGACAGCACATATTTCACTCCCATCTGCGATGCCGCCGAAACCAATCCCCACGAAACGCCTGGTATATCCACTTGCACAAATGTGTGCACCGACTTGCCGGTGAGCCTTTCCATTTGCTTGGCATTACGCATCAATTCCAGCAATTCCTCGTCGCTGCACGCGCTCGTGTTGGTGTTGATGTATCCGGCATCTAATGCAATATGCCCTTGCTTGATTGCGTCGAGCAACCGCTTTTTCCTGTCGGGCGTGGCATCGGCGAGATAACGCTCCACAGGCCACATCACTTCGGGGTTCCACCGAAACTGCGCCTCCTTTGGATAGCCGGCAGTGGCATTTGCCAAATCGATGGCGACATCAAGATTGCGCTTGTGAATAAATTCAACATTCTCCTGAGTGTTGGTGTAACCAATGTCGACGTGCGAGTGTGGATAGATATACACATCCCAATGGCGCATTGCCACAACAGCCACTTTGCGGCGCCAATTAAACTGTGCGCCCTTCAATGTCACCTCCACCGTGTCGGCTTGCATCACGCCAAGGTCGGCATTCAACAGCACTTCATAGCCGCCTTTTGCCGAGGGCTTCAACTGGGCTCTTTCAACCCCTTTGCGCGATGCCACCTCAACGACGCATTCCGCAGGCAAGCTGCCACCTTCACAACTGAGGTGCAACACTCGCCCCGGCGTGCCATCGGTGCGATATTTATAGTAGCTGCACACTTCCACCTTTAGCAGATGGTCGGCTGACTGAGCAGACATCGAAGCTGATGCAAAAGCCATTGCTGCGGCAAGCAGCGCTGCAATTCTATTTTTCGTTTTCATTGTTTATTTTGTTGTTGAATAATCGTCAATCGGTTGGGCTCCCATTTCCTCCTGCAGCCTGCCGCCATCGGTGATTGCGCCGAACGGTATGCGCAATTCGTGGAGAGGCTTGCCATTGAGCACATAGCGCTGCACATAAGGCGTGCTCTGGCTGTTGCCTGTGGCTTCAATCACAAACTCGCTGCCCTTATAGTATTTTTGGTTAAGCTTGATGGTGACCTTATTGAACTTGGTGCTGCCAAGGCTTACGCTCGGAGTGGTGTTGGCAAGCCCGCCTACGTCGAACAAGCCGAGCGACGAAATCACATACCAAGCCCCCAGCTGACCTTGGTCCTCATCCTGACCGTAGCCATAGCCATGAATGCCGTCGGTGCCATAAAACTTGTCAAGGATGCGGCGCACCCACTTTTGCGTGAGCGACGGGCGACCGGCTTCGTTAAACAGCCACGAGATGTGCAGGCAAGGCTGATTGCCCTGGTTGTAGTAGGTTTGCAGTCCGGCAAATGCATCGATGGTGGTGCCGCCGCTGAAAAGCTTAGGTTCCGACCATGTGAAAATGCTGTCGAGGCGAGCCGAAAACTCGTCGGCACCCATCTTTGCAATCAGGTTCTTAGGGTCGTGCGGCACATAGAATGTGTATTGATAGGCATTTCCCTCCTGGAAGCCGCGCCACACCTGCATCGGGTCGAAATCCTCAACAAACTTGCCGTTTTCCCAGCGCGGACGAATGAGGTTCAGCTCCGGGTCGTAGAGCTTTTCCCAACCCTTCGAGAGTTCCATCAAACGCTTGTAATCGGCTTCTTTGCCCAATGCTTTAGCCATTTGAGCCACGGCGTATGCGCCAAACGAATATTCAAGAGTGTGCGACGCCGAGAACATCCACGACTCGTCGGGCCACGGTCCTTTGTCGAGGTGAGGCACATAGCCATATTTCAGAAACTTGTCGGTGTCGAGTTTTCCGGCTCCCATCGGGCGATTAGTGCCATCAAGCTCGTTGCGGCGGGCGGCAGCATAAGCAGCCTCGACGTCGAAATCGCTAATACCACACAGATAAGCCGCTGCCACTGTGATGCCTAATTGGTTGGTGCCCACGCCCGACACATATCGGCTGTTGGCAATGCCGTCGCCCATCCATCCGGCATCTTTATAAACCTGAACGTGAGTGCTCACATAGTCCGACAGATACTCAGGATAGGCAAGCGCCCAAAGCTGAACCAAATTCCATTGTCCGCCCCAAATGCCGTCGGTGTTATAGAACGAGAACTTAGGCGTGCCGTTTTCAACAGGAATCTGCCCTATCGTGCCGTCGTTCTTTGGATATGCGCCATTGACGTCGCTGGCAAGACCGCGGCCAAGTATGGCATGATACAAACCGGTGTAGAATTTCACCTTATCGTCATGCGAATCGGTTTCTACTCTGATGCGCGAAAGATATTCTTCCCACGTGTTGTGCGACTGCTCGGCAGCTTCGTCGAAAGTGAGCGTGCCCCGGGCTGTCTCCACCAAGCGGTTGTTGCGTGCGTTTTCAACCGAGGTGTACGACAAACCCACCTGTGCAGTAATAGCCTCGCCTTCAGCGGTGGAGAATGTGAGATAGGCACCGGCTCCCACACCGCGCACCACAGTGTCGGCTGGCATCACCTTTTCCTTAACAAACGTGCCTATGGCACTCGGTTTTTTGTCGGTCAGTGCCGAAAAATACATCTTCACCGTAGCCCCACGCTGATACTTATCGCAATAGGTAGGCAGGGTTTCCACCCAGCCTTCCACCAAACCGTCAGCCGAAACGTGCACCTCGGCATCGATGGCTGGACCGCTCTCGCCCTGCCGATTGCCAATGTCGAAAAGCACATGGTTGTCGTCGCCTTTGGCAAAGGTGAATCGCTGATAGGCTACTCGCTTGGTGGCTGTCACTTCAGCCTTGATGCCGTAGCGCTTGAGCATCACCGAATAATAGCCGGGCTGTGCCACCTCGTCGTCGTGCGAAAACTCCGAGCGATAACCTTCGCCCTTCGAGCCAACGGCGCCGGGCACTGTGATGAGTTCGCCCGATGTGGGCATCAGAACTATGCCGCCCACCTGAAACTCGTGCAGACACGGAAATCCCTCAATCGAGGTATCGCGGTAGTCGTAGCCGGTGGCTTCCCACCCCGATTTGTTGCCTACGCTGGCGTTGGTGGCTGCGCCAGGCTTTGCCATGCCAAACGGCAGAGCGCCCGGTGCGAAGTGGAACCAACGGCAGTGTGCTGTTCCTATCAACGGGTTGACGTATTGCGTCAACGACTCTTGCTCATCATTGGGCGATGAGGCACACGATGTTGCCAACAAACCTGCCAAAGCAAGCATTGCGCCCATAAAAATGTTTTGCTTTTT
>JBJECZ010000098.1:0-30303 GCA_051871555.1 Muribaculaceae bacterium
CGGAATATGATCAAGATTCGCCTTATAACAACATACTTTCTTCTTATTATTCAGATATACGTTAAACTCTACACCATCTTTTACCACACTATTATCAAAATATTCTATATACTTCAATCGAGAGGATATATTAGATAGAATTCTTATGTCTGTTTTATCTAATTTCCGGCTTACTAAACCTCTATCCTTATCCCATATTACATTATCCAAATCCAAAGATAAAGAGTCAGAGTTTAAATCCAAAGATAAAGAGACAGAGTCTAAGTCAAATACCCCTATCGACCCGACACCAACTAATATCACAGAATCGGCGCAACTTATTATCTGTGCCTTTTGATATGCATAATTTATCAGCAATATTACAGATTGCGTGCTTGAGTCATTCTCATTGTGAGATACCTCTGAACTTGTAGCTTTAGTATTAGTACATGCAGCCACTGCAACCACCATGTATATGCAAAAAAGCGTAAATAAATTTCTCATAAATCTCTAATTATTTAATATGTACCTCTTAATGGAAGTCCATGTTCCTTGCGTATATCATTTTCTGTAATACTACTTGAAGTATTATAATTTAATCCGACTGTTGCAGCTTCTTCCTTCGGTATTTCTGAATCTTTCTATTGCCTTGTTCATCCACATATACAACAAATCCATATTTTGCATAATTAATAGCAGATCCTGACATAGAACGATCCCCGTGGATCAACTCGTGGACTAACCCAATAAATGATGGTCTCTTTTTAGGTACTACTCTACCATTCTTACTATTAATTGTTCCTATATCTGGATCCGATTTCGAGTCAAAATTTTACCATTACATCTGTACCAATACCATTAATTGCATTTTTAGAATTAACATCTTCTTCATAATTTTTTAACCCTAAACCCACATTAATAGACATTACTTTCGAAGATCTATTTAATCGTCTTATAAGACGAGTCCCTGAAGATTTTGAGCCTCTTCCAAGTGATGCAATCTTAATTCTTATTGAGCCATTTTTCTGTGTTGAAAACACTAATTTATCATCCGTTAATGCCTGTAGATTTCCTAATACACTAAACACTTGTTCTGCTGTTGAATTTGCTGGCAGTATGATTATTCTCCCATCCGGGTCCACATTTTTCACCGGATTCCCGGCGCACCAGGTGTAGGGGCTTAGGCTGTAGTATTTCTCGGCTAATGGGTCCATTGTGGTGGTGCGGCCGAGCAGCGAGTCATACCAGCGGGCTTCGGAGTCGTAGAGGTCGAGACCGTTGGCTCCGTCGGTGAAATCCATTGCTCCGTCATATACAAGCGCATCGGCTGGCGATGCAACAAAGCTAAAATGCATCGGGGTCGGTATGTTGAAACGGGCAATCATGGCTATCGATTTTTTTATTCTTCTCCAAAGATAGTGCAAGCCGAGAGCAGAATCGCCAAGCGCACAGCTTGAGCGTTATGCCAAGGCGCAGCCTATTTTCGCAGTTTACTGTAAAGATATTTAATTTGAGTTGCTTTGTCAATATCTTTGCCGATTTTTTCTATGCTTGGTTGACTCGAAGTGAACACCTCACTTTGGGGCGAGGCTGCTGGATCTGCAAACAAAGGTAATTCGCGTCCTGTCCGGACGCTGGTTTCGGGGGCGGCGGTGGTCCGTGGGTTACACTTCGCTCACCCACGGCTAAATCCTCGCTGTCGCTCGGTTCGCGTCCTCGACGGACGCCTATCGCAGCTGTTTATCCTACATATAACATCGCAACGGACGTGAACGCCGAGACAAGAGGCACCGTGGTTTTACCAGTCATACATTTCGCACCCATAGCAACGAACGCCTATCGTAGTTGCCATCTTCGTTGCGATAGATTATTCGACATCTTCGATGCCGAATAATAGAGGAAATCCACGCTTCCGCAGGTTACACTGCGGTATACCATCGTTTAAGCATGGTCAAGCACCTTCGGAGGGTTCAGCGAGAGGTGTTGTGCGGCGTTGACGGTCAGCGGGGGAGGGCGTAGATTTCGTCGATGGCGAACGGCTTCGACGAGTGCAGTTCAATCACCCACGTTGTCGGTTGATTCGCTTCGGAGCAAGTATCTGACGCACCGAGGTGCAGCATTATGCCTTCAATCCATGTGTCGTGGCGCGAATAGGGGTAGGGTTGCGGTGCCGCAGTGTCGATGACGCTCGTTTCGCCGTTAGGCATTATTGCCCGAAGAACGATTTCTTCAGGCAGATACAATCGGCTTTTTTCGCTGTTGAGCAAGCGAAGGAATATCCTATCGGCGCCAGGCTGAGCGTCGAGCGTGATGAGGTGCGTGCCGGCATCGAAGCGTTGCCATGCCTTGTTCGAAGGGTCCTCGTCGGCAGTTACGCCATCGGTGAGAGGCGTGTTGCTGTTGCAAGGCAGCAGGTTTGCCAGCGTGCCGCACATCGATTGCTCCAACGTGCACAGCAGAGGGTCGCCGTTGAGCCACGCCATGTAATTCTCGGCGGCAGAACGTGCTGTGAGAGGGTCGCCAAGCGCAAAACCCTTGGTGCCGAGGTCCCATATTCCACAAGTCATAAACGAAATTATTCGGCTCACTCCACCTTGCGAAGCTGCCACTAATTGGCTAATTACACGCGGCATGGCAGCGGGCACGAGTGCCGAACTGCGGCTGTTGGTGCTGGCTGTCCAAGTGAACAGTTCGCAGTTTGCCCAAAACTCAATGCCGGTGCGGAGGTGAATAGCCTTCATTTGTTTCCACGCTTGTTTGAGTCGAGGCATGGGATAAGATTCGCGCACGCAACCCACCTCGTCCTGATAGGCAATGATGTCGACTTTCAGCCGTTCGATTTGCTTGGCGAAACGCGGGTCGGAAAAATTGCAGCGGAAAAACCCGTAAGGCGAAATCAGCGTTTTCTTGCCCGGAGTGATGCTGTGAGCTCGCTCCACCAGTTTGTTCACCGCCACAACGGCGTGGTCGCTGAGCACCGGACCGAGGCAATCTTCCACCGGCAGATACCAGCCGTAGAACGATGCCCGATTGCCGTAGATTTTAGCCAGTTCGCCCATTATTTGCAGTTGACGGCGCAATGTGGCTTTGTTGCGCAGGTTGTCGTCCTGGTCCTTAGCCCAACCGATGGAAAGAAACACCTTCATGCCCAAGCTGTCGGCAGCTTGCAGGATGGCGTCGACAGGGCTTTGCTGGTGCGTGTAGGCGTGCGGCATCAGTTGCGACGGGTAGCAAGCCTTGCCCTCGTTGGCAACAGCCATAATCACTGCATATTCAATGCCCATAGAGTGCATTTCGCACATTTTGGCGTGCCACAGCGCAGGGTCGGTGCAATCCACCCCGGCGGGGTTGGAATATTGGTTGCGTTGGTCTTGATAGAACAGGTTCACCCAACTGCCGGTGACGGGCAGCACGTCGGCAGCCCTCAGCGACAACGAGCCGAGCAGCCACAGGGCGCAAGCAAAGGCAAGATTACGGTTCATAAACGGGACTTATTTCAGGGTTATTTCGTCGACAAACACAAATGCATTGGAGTTGGGGAAAACGTGCCATGCAGGCAACTGCTTCACGCTCTTTACAATCACGCGCACATAGCGCACGCGGCGAGCCTTGAACTGCTCGCTGTGACGAGCCACGCCAAACTCCTGTTCGCGGGTGATTTCGGGATAGTCCTTTTGGAACATCGGTGCAAACTTCTTGCCGTCAGCGGAACCGAGCACCTCAACGCCGGCAGCGTCAACCACGCCGTCGCACTGGAATATGCAGCAGTTGAAATCAACCTGACCCACCTTGGTGGCTTTGCCGAGGTCGATGGTGACGTCGCAGTCGTTGCCCACGAAGCCAATCCAGCGACCGGTGCGATAGTTGCCGTTGCCCGCGAGTCCGTCGGTGAGCGTAGGAGCGCCGTCGAAGGCGTAGTTTTCGTTAGGTTGGCTGTTGAAGGTGACCGGGCAGAACGTGGCGACGCCGTTCACAGTGACGGTGTCAGCCAGTTCGCGGCTGGGCTTACCGCCTGCCATCGACACGGCACGCAGCGTGCTCGATGCGCCGATGGTGAACGGGCGAGTGTAGACCGGCGACTGCTCGGTGGGCTTTGTGCCGTCGAGGGTGTAGTGAATGGTGCGACCTTTCAGCGTTGTTAGCGTCACTTCGAGGGCATGGGCATCGGTCTTTGGCGTGTATTTTGGCGAGATGTCGGCAAGGTGACGCGCGTAGTTATAGCCCAGCGCGTCGTAGGTGGCAAACAATGCCGGCACGCGGTTGAGGAAGTCGTTGTAGTTTTTGTGTCGGGCATCGGTCCAAAGCACCTCGGCAAGCGCAGCCACGCGAGGCATAGCCATATATTGCACCTGCGAGAATGAGGGAATGTATTCGGTCCAGAGATTGGCTTGAGCCCCAAGCACGAATGCCGATTCGGCAGCATTGAGCTGCTTAGGCACCGGTTCGAAGCTATAGACGCGCTCCACCGGGATGAATCCGCCAATGGCGAACGGCTCGAACTGAGTCTCCTTGCTCTGATAGAAATCGAAATAGAGATGCGTGTTAGGCGAGAGAATCACGCGGTTGCCGCGTCGGGCGCCGTCGATGGCACCGGCATCGCCACGCCACGAGGTGACGATGGCGTCGCTTGGCACGTCGCATTCAAGCACTTCGTCCCAACCAATCATTGTGCGGCCTCGCTGCTTGATTACGTTGTAGGCAAAGCGAGTGACATAGCCTTGCAGGCGGTCGTCAGCCGAGAATTTGCCTTTTGCCGTGATGCCTTCGCTTGCGATTCGAGCTTGACAGCGCGGACATTCTTTCCAGCGCATTTTCGGGCACTCATCGCCGCCGATGTGGATGTATTGCGACGGAAACAAGTCGATGATTTCGTTGAGCACATCGCTGATGAATTGCATAGTGCTGTCGTTGCCCACGCAAAGCACCTCGTCGCTCACGCCCCACTGCGTCCACACGTCGTACGGACCGCCCGTGCAGCCCAGATGCGGATAGGCAGCCAAAGCAGCGCGCATGTGTCCCGGCATATCAATTTCGGGAATCACTTCGATGTGGCGCTCGGCAGCGTAGCGAATCACGTCGCGCACCTGCTCTTGGGTGTAGAATCCGCCGTGAGGCACGCCGTCCCATTTGCCCGGATTGCGACCGATGACGGTTTGTGTGCGCATCGAGCCTACCTCGGTTAGGCGCGGATATTTCTTGATTTCAATGCGCCAACCTTGGTCGTCGGTCAGATGCCAGTGGAAGGTGTTCATATTGTGCAATGCCAACATGTCGATGAACTGCTTCACCTCGTCGATACCGTAGAAATGGCGGCTGACGTCGAACATCATGCCGCGATAGGCAAATCGGGGAGCGTCGGTGATGGTTACAGCCGGCAAAGCCACCTGTTGCGACGGGCTTTGCGGCAGCGATTTGCGCAGCGTGGTTATGCCGCGGAAGGTTCCGGCAGCCGATGCGCCGTTAATCACAATGCTGTCGGCGCACACCGTGATTTGATATGCTTCGCGGTTGGCGTGGCTGAGCGAGGCGTGCAGCACAATGGGCGTGCCTTTGCCGTCAGGTTCTACGGCGATGCCCGTCGACTGCTTGATGTATTGCGCAAGCAGCTGCGCTTCGGTTTGCAGAGCGGCGTCGCAGCGTATGCTAACGCCCTGTTGCAGCACAAAGGGTTCGCTCTGATTGCTGACTATCGAATTTGGCAAAGGAATCACTTGATATGAAGCCTTTGGTTGCGCCATGGCAGAGAATCCGGCAGCGGTGAGAGCGGCTGCAAGGGCATATTTGATGGTACGTTGTATTTTGGTGTTCATTGTTTATTGTTTTGTGGGTTTATATTCAAATAAAAAATACTCAGGTGCGCCAAACACATTTGCGTCGGGTGAAGAACATGGTGATAGCCACTGCCAACGATGTGAGTATGAAGCCTTGCAGAGCACCCAACCACGGCGATTGGTAGAACACGCCAAACCAGCGAGTTACGCCAAGCAGGTTGAGCACCGGGTAGATGGCAAGGTCGACAGCCACGTATGCCACCATTGGGTTTTGACCCGATTCCACAAGGAAAGCAGTGGCACGATGCAAGCGGAAATAGTCGGTGAGCACACTGAGGAATACCAGCGTGGCAAACGATAGTCCGGCTGTGGTGAACAGATAGCTTACGGTGACGGGGTCCTTCTTGATGCCGTCTTCGTATGCCTCGAAGCACAGCCCGAGAGCCACCATTGCAGCAGCGCAGGTCCACAACTGGCGCCACAGGGCAGTGTAGCCTTCGCCGCGGCGCACGAGGCAGTAGCCAACTACGAGCAGCAAGGCGTTGAGCACCAGATTGAGCACTAAGGCGCGGGTGTAGAGGCAGCATAAGTTCGCAATCACCAAAGCCAGAGCCGTGGCGGCGATGGCGATGGCTGTGGCTGGTTTGGTGGCGGTGTCGGTTGTGGTGTTGGCGATGTGCTTAAGCAGCATCTCGCCGGCGAATGTGCCGGGAATCACTATCAGCAGATATTCGAGATAGCGTGGTTGATAGAGCCACGGTGCCGAGGTGAAATGAAGCAGCCAGGCAGTCCACGAATTGGCGTCGGCGTTTGCCGAGAAGAACAGAGCCATCACTGCACCCGTGACTGCGATACGAGCCATCGGGTGGTTGATGGTGAACACATAAAGCAGCGTGGCAGATACGCACACGTTGGCAAGAATGAGAATGATGATGTTGCTTTGCGAGAGCGAGAAGTCGCTGCCGTGCACCGCATATAGCAGAGCAGCCATGGCAGCAACGCCGGCTGCCGGCACCACCTTATGCACCCATTCGGGCAGGCTGGCAGGCAAGCGCACGAATACGACAAACTGCAGAGCAAATCCTATAAGGGCTATAACCCAGTTGCTCCAGCATTGAGGATTGCCGGTCATGTAGGGATAGAGATGCTGAATGACGATGGCAAAGAACGCCAGTTTGATGCCTCGCCAAAGCGCATTGAGCGCCAAGCGCCATGTGGCAGCGCCTTGCGAGTGCTTTCTGCCCACCGAGAATGGCAACGCCGCTCCGAGGGCAAACAAAAACGACGGAAACACCAAGTCGACCCAAGTCAAACCAGGCAGATTGGGGTTGAACACATGGTCGGGCGGCGGCACTTGGGCATGATACATCCATCCTGGCAGTATGCCGTAGACCACCGTTGCGCTAAGCACCATGGTGAGGATGGCGTAGCCGCGCAGGGCGTCGAGCGCCATGGCACGCTGCTTCACTGTGCCTTTGTTTGGTTCATTCCTTTCGATATTTCGTTCCATAGGTTATGTGTTATGATGTGAACAATGTCGAACACCATCACCCCGTCGCTTGAGCGCAGGTTTTCGGCAATGGCTTCGCTGAGTTTTTGCGGAGATTTATAGAATTGGCTCACCAGCACGCCACCCAAGAAAGGCTTGCCGCCCATAATCGTGCGCAGGTTGATGTTCGAGCCTTCTACGCAATACCACGAGCCTTGGCTGGCTTGGCTGTCGGTTTCGTTCCACACCGAGCTGCCGTGATAGTCGCGGAGGCGTATGTCGGTGTAATAGTTGCCGGTGGCGTAGATGTCGAACAATTCGGCTAATCCGGTGTTTTTGTAGGTAGGTGTTGCCCAAGAGGAGTATTGTTTCGACGGGTCGTAGGTGGCGCTGGCGAAGTTCACGCCCACCTCGTAGTACGACGGATACCATGCGCCGGTGTATGTTCCAAAGGCGAGGGCTGGGTTGACAGCCTTCACCGCCTTGCGAGCTTCGGCAAAGAAATCGCGTATCACAGTGGCGCGCCATTCAATCCATTTGCCGAACCATTTGCCGGGCACGGCGGTGTGGTTGCGTCCTCCGCTCTTTTTCCATGTGAGGATGTCGTCGGGAAAATTTGCCACCGTTTCGCCGACGTACTGCTCAAACAACGAGCGGCTAAGAGGCGAAAAATCGGCTTGAATGCCATCGTAGCGGGCACGGTCGAGCATCAGCCCGTCGAGTGCGGGATAGCGCAAGGCAATCTCCTTCATCAGCGCGATGATGTATTGCTGATATTGCGGATGAGCAGGGTTGACCATTCCGCCGTATTTGTGTTTCTGCCGGGTGATAGGGATGATGCCGTGACGAGGGTCGTAGACCATGCTTGCCCACTCGGGGTGCTCGCTGTAGATTAATCCCGAATCGTGATAGTTGTGCCCGGCGCAAAACACGTTGATTGACGCCAGCACTTTTATGCCGTGGCGGTGCCCGGCGTCGATGAATTGCTGCAGATAGTCGAACGGGGCATTGAAGCCGTTTTCGAGCGGAGCAATGGCGCTTGGATAGAGCACATGCCCCGTAATGGGGCGCACGTCAACCACGGCGTGGGTGAAGCCCAGCGAAGCTATTTTGTCGATGTAGTATTCAATGGAGTCGGCATTGCTGAAGCGCTGAAAGTTGGCTTCGCCGTCAATCCACATCAGTGCCGGCTTGTTGTTGGCGGCACCGGCAGCGAAGCAGCCGATTAAAGCCGTGAGCAGTGATATTATTAGTTTTCGGGTTAATGTCATAGGCATTTTTCTATGAGTTTTGTTGTTTTATAGCTTAGGCGATTGCACATCGGCAATGAAGACGTTGCCGAAGCGGTCGGTGGCACGCACTTGCAGCTTGGCAGCCGGGTTTTTGGGGCGGGCATGAAACATGTGCGGGTTGGTGATTGGCGAAATCCAATCGTAGAGCACCACCTTCTTGTCGCTGCAATGGGCATGCGAGACGGGGTCGAAACCAGTGTATTGCTTCATGGTGGCAGTGGGCTTGCCGTCTTCGAGCAGCTCCACGCGCCAGCGGCTGTCGTAGTTCCATACGTTAGCCACCACCTCGAGCGGGTATTCGCTGGCGCATCCGGGCGGATAGGCGCGCAGCTGGTAGTCGTCGGGGTAACCGGCGCTTTTATACAGCCAGCTCACGCGGTTGCCGTCGACCATATACACGCCGTAGCCGCGTGGAGTGCCGTCCATACATTCCTCGGTACGCCACCAAGTGCCGCACACGGCTGCCGTGATGTGCTCATAGAGGCGGCTGTTGAACTCCAGATTCGCGTTGAAATGAGTGTGACCGCTGATGATGTGTGCATTGAAATCCTTTAACATGTGGTGGAACTGGCGCACGTTGGCAAGCCAATCGTAGTTGAACGTGGCGTGGTCGAGGTCGGTGCTTTCAGCCGAAGGAATGTGCATGAACACAAACACCAGCGCGCCTTTTGGCAGTAGGCTGAGGTCCTGTTCAAGCCAGCGTAGAGTGTTTTCGGGAATATAGCCGATATAGTTGATGCCGAAACCGGTGTAGAAATTATCGTTGATGAAAATGTAGTGGGCTTCACCGCAGGTCATCGAGTAGTGAGTGGGTCCGAAAAGGCGGTTGAAGGTTCGATAAGACGTTTCGAACGAGCGTCCCCAATAGTCCATGTCGTGGTTGCCGATAATGCGAAAGAAAGGCGTGTTCAGCACCCGGCAGGCATTGATGTAGCTGTCGAAAAGGCTCGGAGTGTCGCCCACGATGTCGCCGCAGTCGGTTGCAAACACCTTATAGCCTTGCTCGCTGAGGCGCTGCAAAGTTTGCTTGGTGTCGGGCACGATTTGCTTGGCGAATTGGTCGACGTCGGATTTCGATGTCACCTGCACGTCGGTGTGCACCACAAAGGCGTGACGTGAGCCGTTTGCTGCCGACGGTGTGAGGTGGAAATCGTAGATGCTGTCGGAGGGAGTGAGAGAATGATAGAATTGAGGTATTGAACCGTGGCTTAGCGGCACGTCGTAGCCCGAAGGCGTGGAGATGTAAACAAAGCGGGTGTCGTGCATCGTGGCAAGGCTGTAGCAGCCCTGCGAGTCGGTGAGCACGATGTTTGAGCCGTCGGTGACAGCCACGCCGGCAAGCG
The DNA here is from genome assembly GCA_051871555.1 of Muribaculaceae bacterium. Lineage (GTDB taxonomy): Bacteria > Bacteroidota > Bacteroidia > Bacteroidales > Muribaculaceae > SFTJ01. Next base: position 9,875 of record JBJECZ010000098.1, read on the forward strand.
GTGTGCCTTGGGCGCTCACACAGCCACCGATTGTACGCAGCTTGATGCCGCCCGTTGAGGAGGCTGCTGCTGTGAGTGAAAACAATGTTGCAAGCACGAAGCCTGCAACATTGCGAGATAGAGATTTGTGTTTATTCACTTATGAAAAATAAAGCTTTATCGGGTTGGTTAATTAGTTTTTTGCAGATATTGGGTGATGCCACTTTTCAGTGAGCTCCAATAGTTGAACATGCGCACGTGGCAGAGGTCGAAGATGAAGAAGCCGTCGGTTTCCTGACAGCATACGTCGATTACTTGCGGAATCTTGCTCTGCTGACCGCCGTCGGTCCAACCGTCGCTGTTGCCAATGTCGGGACCGCCGAAGAACTTGGTGTCGCCTGCAAGATACTTCTTGGCATTCTTGCAGAAGCCTTGCACCGTCCATTCGCCCGAGCCGTAGATTGCCGATGCCGAGGCGTATGCTCCGATGAACATGAAGTCGCAATGGTCGGCATATCCCCAGTTGTGATAGTTGGCGTTTGCCCAAGTGGGGAAGTCGCTCATGGTGTTGTATTTCGGGCTTGCCCAGTTTACACCCGAAGCGTAGTACGACGAATACCAACCGCCCACATAGGCGCCGAAGCGAATTTTCGAGTTCACTGAATGCACCTTTTCGGCAGCCTTGACGATGAAGTCGTGAATGGTTTTGGCGCGGAACTCGAGCCATTGCTTGCAGTAGCGAGGCTGCGAAGCCGGCAGCGTGACGTCGGTTTCGGCAGGCAGGATGTCGACGGGATAGTTGCTTACGGTTGAGCCGATGAATTGCTCAAACTTCTTGCGGCTGTCGTCGGAGAAATCGCTCATCAGGTTGTAGTCGCTGTAGCGGCAACGGTCGAGGATGATGCCGTCGAGGTCGTATTTAGCCAAGTCGGCAATAATCTGAAGGACAAACTTCTGCACCTCGTCGTTGGCGGGGTTGAGGAATTTTGCGCCGTAGTCGGTTTCGGAGTCGAGCAGGTCCATGGTGTTGACGATGCCCTGTGAGGTGGAAATCGACGTAGCCCACGATTTCTTGGAGGATTCGCGGAACAGCATGCCTTCGCTGCCGAGTCCGTATGGACAGAGGTATCCGCCCACAAAGGTGTTCATCGAGGCGTTCACTTTCAGCCCCAGTGCATGACCTTCGGTGATGAAGGTCTGCAGATAGTCGAACGACGCGGTGCGTTCCACCCAAACATATTGGCTGCCTCGCCACACGTCCATACGCTTCACCCCTTCGCACACCGAGCTATTGAACAGCACGTCGCCGGTGGTTGGACGCACATCCACCACAATCTCGGTCACGCCGGCATCCTTGAGCTTTTTCAGCTCAGCGCGGATGTTGGCTTCAGAGTTGGCAAATTGCTCGAAGTTGCCGCCGGCATCAATCCACATGAAAGCGTTGATTGATTTGGTGGGGTTTGGGTCGGGGTTAGGTTTCGGGTCAGGCTTTTCTTCGCCGGGTTTGTCCCACCATGGGTCGTCGTCCTCTTTCGAGCACGAAAGAAGCATGGAGGCAGCAAGGCTCGACAAAGCCAAAACGCGGAGAGAGTAGACAATATTTGAAATCTTCATCGTAGGATAAAATGCAAAAAAACGAATCTAAATAATGCCGATGTTTTTATTTGATTGCAACGCCGTTAACCACACTGCGTTGTGAGCCGTCGCTTGGCTTGATGGTTTCCTTGCCGTTAACCAGCATGCACGACGAGCCGCCGCCGTCGAGGTTACAGGTTTCGTCGCAACCGAGGTCTTTCATCACTTTAGCCACATCTTCGAGAGTCATACCGTTGATGCCCGATGTCATGCCGTCGCCTTCGCAAACAAAGAGCACGAGCTTGTGGTCGGTGCTGTTGTAGCCGATTGCGGTGCGCGGACGGTTGCCTGTTGGGTTGATGAGCAGATATTCGTCTTCGTAGCTGTTGATGATTTCGTTGCCTTTAACCAGCACCGGACCGCCACCGATGGCAGTGACAGCCTGAAAATCTTTTGCGCCGGCAGGATACGAAGCGTCGGGCACGCGTCCGTTTTCGAGTGGCATAGGTGTAGGATACCAATAGGTGTGGTTTTGCAGGTCGGTCCAAGTCCAGCCCACTTCAAACGAGCCGTCGGATTTCTTGGCGAATACGCCGCGCGGCATATAATACCATGTTTCGTCCCAGTCGGGGCTGTCGACTTGCACGTTAGGGCAAACCAGTTCGCCGTTACGCCAAACGAGGCTAAGCGACGAGCCGTCGTAGAAGAAACCGCCGTTGATGATAATCGGAGCAGCGTCGGCTTCATAGAATTCGCTTGGTGTGCTGTAGCCTTCGGCGCCGCCAACGACGTCGAACTTAGCCTTGGTAGCATCGGCTACTGCGATGAAGGCTTTCACGTCTTTGTCCTGCAGTTTGGCAGGGCTGCTGTACACACGAATGTATTCGGGCATTTCGCCGTAGTCCTTGGTGACGTTTGTCCATCCCTTTTCAACGTATGGGTCGACTTCGACAGGGGCTTCGGGTGTTTCCCATTCCCACATTTGCACATTGCCGTCGCCTTCGCCGTTGCACGAAGCCATGCCAAGTGCAATCAGGGCAGGTAGGAACATATATTTGTTGATTTTCATAAATTCTGTTTAGGTTTGTTTTGAATTGATGTGATTATGTAAATAACAGCGATTGCCGCCTCATGGGCGGAAGCGGCAACCGCGCTAAATTATTCGGACGTCAACGCTTGATGCAGTCGGCAACGTATCCGCCGAATGCCTGCGAGTTGTGGTCGTAGTAGTAGATATAGAGCTTAAATCCGTCGGCGCTCGGTGCAATCACCACGTCGCCCGAAGCCACTGAGTAGTCGCCTACTTGATACCAATCGATGTTTTGGTTGGTGAGTTCGAGGCAAGCCAGGTCGGTGATGTCGTTACCGGTGAATTTGTTCATATCCGATACGTTGTAGAGATAGAGTTGCGGACCCATGCCCCAAGCCGGGAAGTGGCTAACGACGAACAGAGCCAGATAGTTCTGGTTGTTGAATGCCTTCGAGTCGAGGCAGTTCGGGTTCAAGCCCCATCCGGTTGTGTCGGAGTTGAAGTTGCCGCTCACTGTGCCGTCGGTGCTGATGAACGACAGTGTGCTCGGGCCGTAGTAGCTCAGGAATACGCCGTCAAGACCAATGGTGCGAGGCACAACGGTGGTGAAGTTGACAGGTGCGCTGCCCCATCCGAAGCCAGTGGCTGAAACGTTCATCACTTGGTGACCAACGCCCTTGCCGCCTTGCACTTGAATCACGGTGAATTCGCTGCACGACGATACGCCGTCGATGCCTTCGTTGGTGATTGTAATCACGGCATTGGTGTTGATGTCGCCAATACACTTAATCTTCGAGCCCATTGGGTACATGCTGCCGTTGGTGAACGAGTAAACCAGAGTAGGAGCCTCGGTTACCGACGAAGTGGCGTAGATGTTCACTTGTTCGCTGTGGGCAGCCTTGTTGACGATGAGCAGGTGCTCGGCTTCGTCGTTGGTGACGCTACCAGCCGATGCGCTGCCCAAGTTGATGGCGCCTTGCTTAGCGCCGGTGAGGCCGTTCACATAGATTGGTGTGCTGCCGTCGCCTACGCAGAGCACCACTTTGCCCTTGAGGGCTGCAATGGTAGGACCAACGTATGTTGCATAGTTAGGCATGCCGAGGTTCGAAACCGGGTCGAAGTTGAACAGCAATTCAACGCCTTCCTTGTTGAAGCCCGAAGGAATCTTTTCAGGCACTTCCTTGAGCACGGTGTAGTCGCACGATGTTACGCCGTCGTGAGCCGTAACGGTGAAGGTGACAGGCTCGTTGTAGTTGAGCGCTGTGGTGCTTGGGTCGGGGCTGATGGTGGCGTGAGCACTCACTTCGGCAGTGGCAAATGCTTCAGAGAGGTCGTCGGCTGAGATGAGCGACACCTTCTTGGCGCCCTTGTCGATGATACCGCTGATTTCAGGGTTGTTGATTGAGAATGCCAGCAGTTCGCAAGCGTTGCTCTTAACGCGTTCGCCGGTGATGATAATCTTCTTGCTCTTGCCTTGCGCATCGGTGTAGGTGAACTCGTTCTCCTTGGTGAGGTCGAGGATGGTGAGAGCAGGCGAGATGAAGCAGTTTGGCGACAGTTGAGCTTGAACGCGCACGTTGGTCATATACGGTGTGGTTTCGTCGTCGGATGTTTCGGGATAAAACCAAGGCACAGGAATGACGAGGCGGTCGGGCACAGGGTCGCTGATTTCCAATTTTGCCATTTGCTGGTCGACAAACGGACCAGAGGTGAATATGGCGGTGAGGCTGGTGAGCCCTTGGCGGTCGGCGGTTGGGGCAACATATTGCGGGTCCTCGCAAGAGGAGAGCGCCGCCATCACCAGCACGATAAGGAATAATATATTCTTTTTCATTGTAATGTTTGTGCTTTAAAGTGTTAGTTCCAAGCGTTGTCTTGCGACATGAGTTTGTTGTTTTCCAATTCCGATTGCGGAACAGGCAGCGTGTAGAGTTTCTGAGGGAAATTGCGGTTTTGGTCGTCGACCTCAACATAGTAGTAGGTGAGCGAGCCGTTGGCTTCCTTTACAATCTTGAATCCGTGAGCGCGAACGCCGGTGAATGCTGTGTGAGCCGAATTCCAGCGGCGCATGTCCCAATAGTATTGACCTTCGTAAGCCAATTCCACTTTGCGTTCCTGGCGGATGGCTTCCATGAGTTCTTCGCCGCTCTTGTTGATGGCAGGCAGCCCTACAGCCGGGCGGGTGCGAATTTCGTTAACGGCAGCAAGGGCATTGGTGTTGTCGTTAAGGCGATAGCATGCTTCGGCGTAGTTAAGCACAACTTCGGCAAGGCGAATGAAGGTGAATGGCTTGGTGCACTTGGTGCTGTTGGCAAAGTAGTTTTCTTCGTCGACGCGTTTGCGCAGATAGTAGCTGGTGGCTGATTTGCCGTCGCACATGTCGTTCTTCATCCATTCGAGCCAGCCGTCGGCGCCGCCCACATACGATTCGATGGTGCGGGTCTTCCAGTCGGCACCGTTGTAGAGAATGGTGTGGTGGAAGCGCGGTTCAAGTTCTTCGTAAGGAGGAGTGTCCTGTGTGCCGTGTTCGGTGTGCCAAGGAGTCCAATCGGGCTTGCCACCGGTGGCAAGTTCAAACGATTCCACCATTTCCTGCGTAGGACAGCCGTAGCCGCCGCTGATGGGGTTGCTGTAAGCAGCCTTGTCGCCGCCCGGCGAGTAGTAGCAGTCGAATTGGTGTGTTTGAGCAGTGAGGTCGAAGCAGAATTGGAAAATAGCGCCTTCGCCGCCAACGGTGTAAGGAGTTTCGAGGTCGGATGGCATCGAGTATCCCATTTCCATAACCTTTTCGGCAGCAGCCTTGGCGTCGCTCCAGCGTTCGGCAAAGAGCATCACGCGCGAGAGCAGTGCATAGGCAGCGCCCGAGGTGAGGCGACCGTTAGGCTTGATGCTCACCGGCAGATTCTCGCCGGCAAACTTGAGGTCGTCGTAGATGAGCTGATACACTTGTGAACGGTCGACAGGCTCTTTGTCCTTGTTGTATTCGTCCATATTGTCGGTGTAGAGAATCAGCTTGGAATAGCGCTTTGCAAGAATCGAATAGTAGTAGCCGCGGAAGAATCGGAACTCGGCTTCGAGCTCGGTTTTCTTGGCTTCTTCGAATGTGGCATACTTCTTCATGTTGGCAATGCTCTGGTTCACTGTTGAGATGTAGCGATAAAGCGAAGTCCAGCAGCCCAGATAGGCGTCGACGTAGCTCTTGGTGAGCGTCGACTGGGTGCCGTAGGCAAATTCCGAAGGGATTCGGTTGAGCGAAGTGTAGTTGTAGCCGCCGTATTTAAAGAGCGGAGTGAGCGCCTCGGAGAGCCCAATCGAGCAGTCGCGGGTGCAACCGGTGCCGTCGCCATAACCGTTGATGAGGTTTAGGTCCTCATACATGTAGTTGGCTTGCAGTTTGGCATAGTCATATTTGCTCCAAATCAGCTTGTCAGAAGCAGAGTCGTGTGGAGTGGTGTCGAGAAAATCGCTGCACGAAGCCAACGAAAACGCTGCGAAAGCCGACAACAGAAATGCTGATATTTTAGTTTTCATTGATGTCATGATTTTGTTAGAAAGTTAGAGTTAAACCGCCCATCACAGTGCGTTGTTGTGGGTAGTATCCGTTGTTAACCTCAGGCGATTCGGGGTCGAAGCCCTTAGGCAGGTTGTCGAGGGTGAAGAGGTTGTTGGCTTGGGCATAGAAGCGCAGTTTTTGAATGCCAATCCTGCCGATGATGCTGCGAGGCAGCGAGTAGCCAATTTGCAACGATTTCAGGCGCAGATAGTCGCCTTTGCGGAACCAGAATGTCGAAGCCAATCCGTTGTCGCCACCGTGGCTGCATTTGCCGGTGGTGAGGCGAGGCATTGTGCCGTTAGGATTGTCGATGTTGTAGGCGTTGGTGACGAGGAACAATGGCGAGTTGCCACCTTCTTTGAAGGTCTGTGTCCAGATGGTGTTGTCGTCGTAGCCGTTGTAGTAGGTACCGGTCATCGACACGTCGAAGTGTGCACCGCCGGTGAATTGGGCGTTGAGGTCGAAGCCATTCCAGTCGGCAGCGAGGTTGAAGCCGTAGGTGATGGTTGGACGCAAGCCGCGACCGATGCGACCGCGGTCGTCGTAGTCGATTTTGCCGTCGCCGTTGAGGTCGACATACTTGATGTCGCCCACGTTAGGACGTGTGCCGAACCAAGCCGAGTTGTCGATTTCTTCTTCCGAGCGATATAGTCCGTCGGCTACCCAGCCGTAGGTGGCGTTGAGGCTTGTGCCTGTAACTTTTTGCCATTCGGGGATGTTTGGTGCGTCGGGATATTTAATCCAACGGTTCTTAGCCCACGAGAGGTTAGCGCCGATGGTGTAGTGCAACGGTTTGCCTGCAACCATAAACTTGTTGTTGTGTGTCACGAGCACGTCGATACCCTTGGCATCGGTGGCGCCGAGGTTGGCGTAGCTTGGGTGGTAGCTACCCATCGATGGTGGATAGTCGCTGCCAAGCGATTGCAGGATGTCGTAGGTGTAGTTGTAGAATGCGTCGAACTCAATGGCGAGCAAGCCGTGCCACAGGGTGGCATCGAAGCCGTAGTTGAGCGAGCGGGTCTTGGTCCATGTGAGGTTCGGGTTGGCAATGTAAGCCAGATAGATTGAGTTAACAGTGGTGTTGTCGAGGGTGAGCTTGTTGCCGAAAGCGTAGGTGCTGAGGTAGGCGTAAGCATCGGAGCCGCTGTCGTCACCGGTAAGACCGATTGATGCGCGCAGCTTGAGGTCGTCGAGCCAGCTTGAAGTGCCTTTCATGAACGATTCCTTCGACAGACGCCATGCAATAGAGCCTGAAGGGAAGAAGCCCCAGCGCTTGCCGCTGACGTTGCCTGCAAACTTATAAGAACCGTCGTAACGACCCGAGAATTCAGCGAAGTAGCGGCTGTCGTAGTTGTAGCTTGCGCGGAACACGTAGCCCATGCGGCGGCTCTGGTCGCTCCATCCGCCAAGGTCTTCCATGGTGCCCATGCTCAATTCGGGCAGTTCGGGGAAGTCGAGGTCCTTAGCGTAGGCGCTGTGGCCATTGCTCTTGTAGTCGCGAGCTTCAACAAGAGCCAAAACCGACACGTTGTGAACGTCGTTGAAGGTGTTGTCGTAGTTGATTTGGAAGTTGCCGAGCAACTGTTGGCTGTAGGTTGAGCCTTCGCCAACTTTCACCGAAGTGCCTTTTTCGCTTTGCACGAGGGTGAACGAGCCGTCGTCCTTGTTGTATTGCATAACCTGGAACGGAATGTCGAGGTTCTTGTTGCGCGAGTTGCTGTAGTCGAATGCGCCGCTAACCTTGGCTGAAAGGCCTTTCACCCACGGGCAATCGAATTGCAGCGAGATGTTGGTGGCAAGTTCCAAGCCGTTGGTTTTCTTGTAACCCGAATCGTAGATTGAGGCAAGCGGGCTGTTAGGCGACGAACCGTTGTTCGACACCACGCCGGTGTAGTAGCCGTCTTTCTTCGGGCTCAGGTAGGGATGCATGGCAATTGCTTGGTGAGCAATCGAGAAGTAGCCCACTTCGGTGTAGCCGTTGTCGGCACCGCCCGAGTTGTAGCCCGGTTGCTTGCGGGTTGAAACCAATCCGGCAGCACCCATTTCGAGGGTCCAGTGTTCAGCCAGTTTGCTCTCGAGGTTGAAGCGCATCGAGTAGCGGTCGTAGTTGAAGCGGTCGATGTTACCTTTTTGACCGAGGTAGCCGATTGAAGCATAATATTTGTGGTTTTCAGTACCGCCTTGCATCGACAGGTTGTGCTTGGTGGTTGTGCCGGTGCCAAACACCTTGCCAATGTAGTCGTAATCCTCATAACCGTCGGTGAAATCGCCGTTGGTGGCAAGTTGGAACATCTCCTTGGTGAACTTTGGCACATATTGGCTGCGGTCGGTGATTTGACCGTTTGCCAGTTGGTCCATGAGTTCGCCCATGTTGTAGTAGTTCATAAACTGAACACCATTCATAAACTTGGGGAAGTTGGCGTTCATCGAGGCACCAATCGAGCCGTCGTAGGTTACGCGAGGTGTGCCCACAGCGCCTTTCTTGGTGGTGACGATAATCACACCGCCCGAGGCGTTAAGACCGTAAACGGCAGTTGCGGCAGCATCCTTGAGCACCGAGAGGCTTGCAATGTCGTTAGGGTCGACTTCGTCGATAGGACGAGGCACACCGTCGACAATGTAGGTGACCGGCTTGCTTGAGCCGCGAATGCGCAGCGATGCTTGGTCGACACCAGGTTCGCCCGAGGTCTGGATTGATGATATACCAGCCACTTTACCACCGAGCATCTGAGTGAGCTGGGTGGAAGGTGACACAAGCAGTTCCTCGCCCTTGATGGCTGAAACGGCGCCTGTGATTGACGATTTCTTTTGTTTGCCGTAGCCCACAACGACAACGTCGTCGAGGTTGGTGGCTGATTGCTTGAGCACAACGTCGATTGTTTTGGCGTTGCCCACTTTCACTTGTTGGGTAACCATGCCAACGTAGGAGAATGTCACGGTCTGACCCTTTTCGGCAGCAAGAGTGTATTTGCCGTTGAGGTCGGTGCTGACTCCGGTGTTTGTCTTGTTGATGACAACCGAGACGCCCACCAGAGGCTCTCCTTGTTCGTCGGTTACTGTACCCGAAATCTTTTGTGCAAAACCGAGAGCCGGAATTGCAACCATAAGCATCATTGCCACAGCTATGCGCTGCAGTATGCTCATCGAATTAGATTTAGAGTTTAACTCCATAGAACGTAAGTTTTAAGTTATTGATATTGTAGTTGTTGTTTATTGATGTCGATAGATTGTTTTGAGAGTGCAGGACCGGCGGATGGTTATTTGGTCCAGTATTTCTCGATTTCTTCGAGGCTTTTGCCGGTGGTTTCGGGCACCAGACGCCACATGATGAGCATATAAGGCACGCACATTGCGGCAAAGAGCAGGAATGTGCCTGCAGGTGTGATGTGTTCAAGCAGCCACGGGGTGAGCTGCCCGATGAGGTAGGTGCCAATCCACAAAGCCAGCCCGGCAATGCTCATGGCAAGCCCGCGCACTTTCACGGGGTACATCTCGCTTAGCAGCACCCACACCACGGCGCAAATCGACACGGCGCAGAAGAAGATGTAGGCGAGGAAGAACACCAGGAGCACGATGCTGGATATGCCCCATTCGGCACCGAAGGTGAAGTATACGGCAATGGCAATTAGCGAAACAATCATTCCGCTCACGCCCCAGTAGATGAGTTGTTTGCGGCCTACGCGGTCGATGATTACGAGTGCAAGCACGGTGGTGAGGGTGTTCACCAGCCCTATCATCACTTGATAGAACAGCGAGTCGCCGCCGCTCAGTCCGGCGTCTTCAAATATCTTTGGACCGTAGTAGAGCACGGCATTCACGCCCATAAATTGCCCGAGAATGGCAATGCACACGCCAATGATGAGCGCTTTGAAGATGCCCGGGGCAAACAGCATGCGCCACTCGGCGGTGTCGGTGCTTTTTTTGCTCACTTCCTGCGAAGCGGCTATTTGCTCGTCGACGGCTTGCTCGGTGGTGTAGATGCGCTTAAATGTTTTGCGGGCTGCATCGGCATTGCCGCGCAATATCTGCCATCGTGGGCTTTCGGGTATGGCGAAAATCACTACAAAGAACAGCAACGCCGGCAGCGTTTCCATTCCCAGCATGCCGCGCCACACTTCGCTCACAAATATTCTGTGCATCCATTCGCCAAGCACGGCACCGCTCTGCGAATAGGAGAGCAATGCATAGTTCACCAGATAGGCACCGAGGAAACCCACTGTGATGGCTAATTGATAGCACGACACCAGCCGTCCGCGGTATTGGGCTACAGCCATTTCGCTGATGTAGAGCGGGCACACAATCGATGCCACGCCAATGCCCACACCGCCAATGATGCGGTATGCCACCAACTCGTTGAGCGAGCCGCTGATGGCGCATCCGGCAGCCGACACGGTGAACAGCACGCCCGAGATTATCATGGTGCGTTTGCGTCCGAGGTGGTCGCCCATATAGCCTGCCATAAGCACGCCCATTATTGAGCCTACAAGTGCGCAGCCCACATACCAGCCTTGGCTGATGCTGTCGAGACCAAACTGCACGGCAACCATGCTGATTGTGCCCGAAATCACGGCTGTGTCGTAGCCAAACAGGAATCCGCCCAATGCGGCTGCCAGCGACAGGAATATGAGATAGCCTAAGTTGTAGTTTTTCATAATTAATTAGTTGATAGATGTTGTTTAAGAGATAGTTAATATGGTGGTTTGTTGATTAATTGGTTGCAAGGACGCACCCTCCATTGCCTTTTAGGTGGCGCGGAGGGTGTGGTTTATTTGATTTCAAAATACTCTTTGTAGCGGTCGTAGAGATGCCCGGCTTGAATGTAAGCCGATTGGGGGCTCATGAAGTGGCTGAACTCGAAGGTGATGGCTTTGTCGTAGCCGGCGCGCTTGGCGGCTTCGAGTTTCAGGCGCAACTTGTCGAATTTGATGGGCAGGAACTTGATGGGCATGTCGCGGTCGAAGGTTTCGGCATTTGTCCAGCATTGCATGCCGTAGCGGTCGGCAAGGCGCTTGTTCACCTCGAAGAATGCATCAAGCTCATCGTAGTCGATGTGCCCGTCCTGGAAGGCGCAGGCGTCAACCACGTCGTGTATGCCGTCGAAAATTTCGTTCCATTCTTTTTCGTGCTGTTCAACGCTCACGGCATCGGCTTTTGAGAGTGCGCCGCCGCTTGCCATCACAGCTTTTTTGCCGTCAATCCACGGTGATATGAAAGTGGGCAGACCGTTCGACACGTCTTTACATTGCTTGCCCATGGCGTGGAAAGCGCTGATTGCGCCCTTGGTGGCACGGCTGATTTCGCCGCTGATATACCATCCGCCAAAGCTGCGGTGACGCGAGCCGTAGCGTTGCCACACCTCGTCGATAACGTATTTGTTGTCCTCAATTTCCCAAGAGAGGTCGCCGGTGTCCCAATATCGGCCCGAGTCGTAGAGCCCGAAATAGAATTTCATGCCGTAGCGGTCGGCAAGAGTGAGAAACATTTCCAGGAGGTCTTGGCTGGGTCGGTAGCAACCTTTTTTGAGCAGGTAAGGCGATGGATAGGTGATGAATTTTCGGTAACCCGAGCGAATCATAATCACCGTGTCGATGCCAATGGCTTTCATATTCTTAAAGTCCTGTTCCCATTCTTTCACGCCCCAGTTTTGGTGCGGAATGTCGTGAGAAATCTCGTCGAGGAAGGTGCCTGTGATTTTGAGTCCGCGATTGCGAGGCACACTCCAAAAGCTGTCGCTCTCGGTGGCTATTTGCGCTTTTTGCTCATCGCTCAATCCGTTCATGCTCATCAGGGCAGGGGCTGTGGCTGCCGCTGCGCTTATCATGGCAAGGTCCTTTAAGAATTTTCGGCGGTCTGTCATGGTTCTCCTAATTTTTTGTTTATTGACGTTAGTGATAAGTTAATATTCTTGTTTTCAACGGTCGTACGCTTGTGTCTTTGGTGGCATTTGTCGATGCGGTGTATTGCTTCATTGGTCGATTAATGCAACATTTTTGCACACTTAGCCATTAAGATACGTTGTCTGTGCCGATTTATGCAACAAATATATAAACTATTTTTATAATTCGCATTTAATTTCTAAAAAAAATTATTAATTCGGTAAAATAATTTTGCAATATTAATGAAAATCAGCGATGCGAAAGCCGGTTATGCCGATTTCCGCATCGCTTGCAATAGAGTTTGTTTAAAAAATACCTTGTTCAAGAGCCTGTGGCTGAATAGGCTCTTTTTTCAAAATAAAGCACATTTGCGTGCATATGCCCATCAAGAGCCGCAGGTGTTAAAACAGCTTAGTCTTTCGAGGGTTTATGCAAATGCCGAGTGCTTTGTCGGAGCTGTTGCCGAGGTGCTTGATTTCGCCGGCAGCGTAGTCGTAGTAGTAGATGCCGGTGGGGTGGGTTTCGCCATCGTCGGCAATAAATCCGAAATAGACGTTGCCGGTTGCGTCGTCAACAGCAAATTGAGTGACGTAGAGCGCTTCGTAGCTTGCAGCGGAGCCGGCGGTTACGGCAGCCGACATCTTGAAGTACTTGGTGTGCTCGGTTACAGCCAAAGCGCTTTCGTAAGCCACTTTGGGGTATTGAGCGAAACCTACGCCGGCAGCTCCTGAGGTGAGCCAGCAGTAGAAGTGGTTGCGCTTTTCGTCGAGGGCGAACGCCTTGCAGGTTGAGCCGCTAAGCAGCACCTCGGTTGGTGAAGCTTCGGTTTTGCCGATGTCTTCGGTTTTGAAGCGGAAGATACCAGAGGCGTTGTAGCACTTAGGCCACCAGAACACGCCGTCCTTGTCGTATGCCAGGGCAGTGTGCACGGCGCCGTAAGCAATGCCGCGGTTGTAGTAGCCAAGGCTTTGGTTGCTGCAGAAGTAGGAGTCGGTGTTGCTGTTTACACGTGTTTCCTTCTTGCCGCGGTCGGTTAGGGAGATGGTGCTGAAGCCCGTGTTACGGTCGTTATAATAGAGCTTGTCGCCGATGATGCATCCCGAGAACGGGTCGCTGAAAGCGTGTCCGCCCACGTTGCTGATTACCAAGTTGGCATATTTGCCGTCGGCGCTCATTACGGTGATTTTGCCGTCGCCGAGCACGCCGTCGTTATCCACTTGATAGCAGAAGTTCTTGCCGCAGTCGAGAATGTAGATGAAGTCTTGGTCGTCGACGGTGGCGAAGAGGATGTTTTGTGGAGTGACGCCGCTGCTCACGCCCATGTCGAATGGCAAGTTTTTGGTGCCTTCGGGCAGTTGTGAGTCGTCGATGATTTTATAAGCCTTGATGTTTCCGCCGTAGCAAGCATAGTAGAGTGTAGGAGCTTCGATGTTTGCGCCCACTTGCACGTTGATGTAGGAGTCGGCAAGGCGGCGGTTTTCGCCGTTGATGTCGAAGTAGGTTTGCACTTCAATTTTTTGCGAGCCGATATTGCTGAACTTCAGTTCGCCTGGGTTGTCGATGGTGCCGTCGTCGTGCGAATAGCCTTCAAACTTTTCGATTGGAGTGCCGTCGGCGAGGGTTGTGCCTTCAGGCATGTTCCAGATGTAGCGGCAAGTGAGGTTGTCGGGGTTAGGCAGTTCGATGCCCAGCTTGATAGTGACGTCTTTGATGGTGACGATGTCGGCGCTTTGTTCAGCCACGCTGAGCATAGGCACGATGTCCATAATGAGGATTGGATAGGTGCGGCTGCCCACGCCGTCGACGGTGAGGGTGACGTTGTAATTGCCCGATTTGTCGTATTTGTGTGTAGGGTTGGCTTCGCTCGACGATGTGCCGTCGCCAAAGTCCCAGTGCACGTTGCCTTGCTTCGACGATGTGTTGGTGAACTGCAGCGTGGAAACATAGTAAAAATCGGTGGAGTATTCGTTGCCTTCAACAGCAAAGGCAAAGTCGACGTCTTTGCTGGGGAAGTTTTTGTAGTCGGGCTCGCTCTCCACGCAAGCCGAGGCTACTAATGCCAAAATGGCTATGAATAGAAATTTGATATTTTTCATAATGTAATTGTTTTTTGGCATTGGTTAGTTGAGTTCGATTGACTTAGTTTCGGTGTCGGTGCCAATTTTGCCCTTGGTGTCGACAACCTTAAACTTAGGAATGAGGGTGTAGGTGCGAGTGAATGACACGGCGTAGACCTTGTTAGTGCCGTCGTAAATCCAAGCGGTGAAAGGCACCATCTGCACGAGTTCTTTCCACAGCGGCATGTATTCGTGGCGCACGCTGGTGACGGCGCCGCCGGTGTCGTCGCTGTAGCGGCAGAAAATCCAGTGGGGCGATTTGTAAACGGGGAACACCTTCGATGGGTCGATTCCGGCAGGAGCATCTTCCTTGGCGGCAATTTCGTGTTCCACGGTCACTGTGCCTTCGAGTGTGGCATAGTAGTAGTGGTCGATTATCTTGGTGTCGGGTTCAAACCACAGGTCGCCTTTGGTTTTGCCGGCTTCTTGCGAAGCAGAGAAAGGCAGCGGCTCAAGGTTGGGATACTTGGCGTTCACAGCGTCGAATTGCTCTTGCGTGAAGTCGTAGTTGAGGTAGAGCTGGCGCAAACCTTTCAGATAGGTGCTGTCGTTAGTGAGATATGCCACCATCTTGTCGCAGAAGTTTTTCTGGAAGTCGGCGGGGTAGTATAGGTCGAATTTCTCTTGGTCCCAAGTTGCGGGCGAATCCCAGTTAGTAGGGCTGAGGGTGCTCGATGTGGGGAATGTGGCGTTGAGGTGATACTCGGTGCCTTCGAGAGTGGCCATGCTGTGAGGGTAGCTGCGCAGCATATGGAAACCGCGCACGGTGTCGTTTTGGTTTACTGTTTGGGCGTATGCCGGCGAGCTGATGAGTTTTTGCGTGGCGGCAGCGCTTTCGTTGCTGGTAATCATAGCCCACACCTCGCAGTGGTCGATAGACGCGTCTTTAGCAGTGGTGTAGTATTTAGCAAGGAAAGCAGCCTCGTCGCCGGCTTTGCACACGGTGCTTGCCAATTCCCACGAGGTGGTAGGCAAGATTTGTCCTAATTCCATCTTGTCGGCGAACGGGTCGTTCACGTCGCAGGATGTGGCAAGAATCAATCCGGCTGCCAGGAGTGCTATTTTATTATATAATTTCATAGTTCTCTGTTTTCGTTGATTGTTATGTTGAAATGATATTTTCTAAATAAATAGTGGACTTTAGTGTGCGGTTTATTCGCCGAGGGTTGAGCCTGCTGTGAGCGATTTCACCTCGCCGCGCGGTTGAGCCCAGATGAGCGGTTTTTGAATCCACTTGTAGTTGTTGTAAGCGCCAAGGCGTTCGAGTTCTGAACGGTTGTATTTAGCCTCGGTGTCGGGGTCTTGCGGAATGCGTTGCACCCAGAGGTTTTCTTTTTCCTCGTCGGAGAGGCCGTCAATCCAGTAGGCTGCGTAGAGGTTGTAGGGTCGGCGCAGGCTTGGATACACAATCTCGTTGGCGTCGCCGATGCCGTAGTTGTTTCGCTTGTTTGAGAAGTGGTAGCGGCGCATGTCGGTGAATTGTTCGGGCTGCATATACATGGCAATGTACTTCTGAGTCATGAGGTCGTAGAGGCTGTAGTTGGCTTCTTCGAAGAACCAGTGCTCGTTGCCGCGTTCGCTAACCGGACGCACATACACAATTTTTTTGTTACGCTTGATGATGTAGTATTCTTCGTTGTTGAGGAATGCGTTCATCTGAGCGTCCCAATATTCCTTGGTGGTGAATCCGGGTTTGCCTTCCTCGGCGTTGCCTGGATATTTGTCGTCGGATGCGGAGTCGTACTTGCTGTTAGGATATTCGCTGAAGAAGAAGTCGAGGTGACGTTGAATGTTGTTCTCAGTAGCTTCTTTGGCGATTTGGCAAGCCACGGCTTTGTTACCCTTCCAGTATTCGGCTTCGGCTTTGATGAAATAGAGCTCTTCCATGGTGAAGATTGGGTTGTAGCCCTTTCCGGCGTTTGAGCCTGCATAAGCGCCCATATACAGTTTGGGGAAGTGGTCGGTTTTGTAGGATGTTCCGCAGCCGATGTTGTTTTCGAGCGAGCGTAGGCGCACAATTCCGTCGCCCTCCGGACCCTTGCGAGGAATCATCAGCAAAGCCGAGCGCGGGTCGTTGGCATAGCCTTCCTTGCTGTTAGAGAACTCGGCGTTGTAAGAGCCTTCGAGGTTCGAACCCACGGCGAGCAGACCCATGCAGTCGACGAGGAAGTATTTCGATGGCACGGCGTCGTCGAGCTTGTTGTCGCGCGACTCCCAACCGTTGATTTTGGGTTGAGCGGCGCTCCACACATTGCTTTGCTCGTTGGTTCCGCCGTCGAAGTTATATCGGGGTTCGTTGCCGAACCAAGCGCCGTAAAGCAGGTCGCCCGAGCGCCATTGGTTGATGGCGGCGTCGGCAGCGTCGATAATCTTCTGGCAGGTTTGAGCCGAGGTGTCGATGTTAGGCAGGTTGCGCAGCAGCAGGCGAGCCTTGATGGCGTAAACCAGACCTTTCCATTTGTTGAGGTCGCCGCCATAGATGCGGTCCTGCGAGATGTCGATGCGTTGGTTGCTTGGGCTTTGAGTGTATTCGGGATTCTCGTAGTCGGCAATCAGGGCGTCGATTTCGCGGAACATCCAGTCGTAAACGGTGGCTTCGTTGTCGTATGTCGGGCTGTTCGACTTGTAGGCGTCGGTGAGAGGCATGTCGCCGAACATGTCAACGGTGAGCTGCATCGACAGCAGGCGAATGGTGCGAGCGATGAGTCCGTAGTTATACGATTTCGAGCTTTCCGACTTTTCGATAAGGCGGTTCACGTTGTTTCCGATGTCGAAGTAGTGGCGGCGCCATTGCGGATGGCGGTTCATGGTGAGGAATTCCCACTCGCTTTTGTAGGAATATGTGCCGATTGCGCTTTTGCCGGTGGTGGTGAGGCATTGCGACAGGTAGGCGTAGTATTCGGCGTGGTCGTAGGTGATTTGCTGAGCATAGAACACCACCACGGGCAGCCCTGTCTGCATAGTCACCTCGTGCGCGCGGTCGGGATTGATGTTGTCGTCGAGCATGTCGGTGCAGCTTACGGCGCCAAGGCATACAATCAATGATGCGAATATATATTTTAGTTTATTCATAATTCAAGAATAGTGCTGCTGATGATTTAGAATGTTGCTTTCACTGAGAGGTTGAAACTGCGTGTTTTGGGCACACCGTAGCGGTCGAAGCCGCCCGAGCCTGAACCGTAGGCGCTGCCCGATTCGGTCACTTGCGGGTCGGAGCCTGAATACTTGGTGAGCAGGAACAGGTTGCGTCCGGTGAGGGTGACGTTGAGGCCCTTAACCGGACAGTTGCGTGCAAGCAGTTTCGAGAGGTCATAGCCAAGTGTGACGTAGCTCAAACGAATGTAAGAGCCGTCCTCGATGAAGTTCGACGACACCGGGAAGAAATAGGTGTTGATGAAGGTCTGGTCGAGGATGATAGGTGTGGTGTTTGGCGAGTAAGTGCCGTCGCCGTTTGCCACAACGCCTTTAAACACCACTTCGCGGTTGCGATACTTGTCGAGCAGGTGGTGTTGGCCGTTTGAGATGAGGCTCGAGCCGGTGATGTTCACCACGTCGCCACCGCAGCGACCGTCGAAGAGGAATCCGAAAGTGAGGTCGCGTAAACGGAAGTTCGAACCGAGGCCGAGCATAAAGTCGGGTTCGCGGTTGCCGATGTAGAGTTGCTTCGAGGTGTTAACCAATGGGTAGCCATTTTCGTTGCACACCACGTTGCCTTGCGGGTCGCGCACGTAGTCCTTACCGGTGATGCCGGTGGTTGAGCCGCCCAGGAATGCAGTTGGGTAGATGCCGCCGTAGTTGGTGCCGTCGATTTGCTTGATTTGGTCGGGCAGCGACTTCACCTTGCCGCGGTTGAGCGAGAAGTTGGCAGTGAGTGTCCAGTCGAAATCTTTTGTCTTAAAGATGTCCTGGGCGAGAGTGGCTTCGATGCCGTAGTTTTCAATGCTACCCTCGTTGCGGGTTTGCAGAATCATGCCGGCTGCAGGCGAAACGCGTACGGTTACAATCTGGTTGTCGACGGTGGTAGAGTAGTAAGCCACGTCGAGGCGAGTGCGGTTCTTGAAGAAGCGCAAGTCGGCGCCGATTTCCCACGACGAAGTCATTTCAGGCTCGAGGTTGAGCGCCTTGCCTACAGTAGGGTCGATGCCCCAACCGCCGTCGGGGAAGCTCGACCAGTTCTTGAAGGTGTCGGAGAACTTGTATGGGGTGCAGCTTTTGCCCACTTTAGCCCAGTTGCCGCGAATCTTACCGTAGGAGAACCAGCTGTTTTGCAGATGAAGCAGTTCTGAGAAGATGAAACCGCCGGTCACCGAAGGATAGAAGTATGTGCAGTCGACCTGACGCAGAGTCGATGAGCCGTCGAGACGTCCGGTTACCGACACTTGTGCAATGCCGCGATAGTCGAATCGCAATTCGCCGAAGTAGCCGAATTTATTCCAATTCGAGTGGTTGAGATACATGTAGTAGCTCGACGACGACGAGTTGGTGAATGTGGTAGGGTCGACGTTCTGGAAGCTATAGAAATCGCCTTCGAGCAGGAACCGTTGACCAGCCATCTGAGCGCTCAGCGATTTGTAGTTCGACCAGTCGATGCCAAACAGCGCGTTGATGTTCAAGTCGCGGAACAGTTCGCGCTGATATGTGGCGAGGAATTGAGCGTTGAAGCGTTCGCTGCGCGAGGGTTGGAAGGTGTAAGAACCGAATTTATAGGCATAGTCGGCAAGGAACGATGCTTCGGGGTCGGTGAACTGGCTTTCGCGGAAGCGTGGCACCACGGCAGCGTCGTACATCGAGTACCCCTTGTCGTAGCTCACCTTGCCGGTGAACACGAGGTTCTTGATTGGCTCGTAGGAGATTTGTCCGTTGAGCATGATGCGAGTGTTGGTGGTTTCGCTCTTGTCCTTATAGCGTCCGAAGTAAGGCGAAACGGCGGCAGAGATGCGTTGGTCCTCAGGCAGCTCGTCCCAGTGGTCGTAGCGGGCTTCCCAGTTAGGCAGACCTTCGAGCGTTTGATAGTCAGCCATGTTTTTGTTGATACCCCAAGCGTAGATTGACGACATCGAGTTGCCGAAGCCGCGGGCGGTGCTTTCCTTGAAGCTGGTGGTGAGTTGAATTTTCACCTTATCGGAAGGTTCGAATTGCCCCTTGATGAACACGTTGATTTGGTCGCGGTGGTCCTTGGGCACGATACCCTCGTTTTTTTGATATGAAACCGAAGCGTAGGCGTTGGCTTTTGCAGTACCGCCGGTCATCGACACGTCGTACTTTTGCAGCAAGCCGGTTTTGAGGAATTCGCCCACGTTGTCGTAGGTTTGCTCGCCGGCAGCCAGCGGAGCGCCCCAGCCGCCACTCCCGGCATTCTTCACGTAGAAGCCTTTGGTGCCCGGAGCATAGCTGCTTTGAATTTCAGGTACGCGCGTAGCATTCGACACCTCGAGCATGGCGTTGGCAGTGACTTGCAGTTTGCCTTCCTTGGCGCTCTTAGTCACAATCATGATTACGCCGTTGGCTGCTTCTTGGCCGTAGAGCGCCGAAGCGGCAGCACCCTTGAGCACCGACATTGTTTGTATGTCGTTAGGGTTGATGTCGGTGAGCGATGAGCCGCCGCCACGCACCGGCACACCGTCGATGATGATGAGCGGTTCGTTGTTTTGCGAGGTGTTGATTGACGAGATTGCACGAATCTGAATGGTCTGCGAAGCATTAGGCGAGCCGCCTGTGCTGAGAATTTGCAGACCCGACACTTTGCCTTGCAGGGTGCTTGCCAGGTTGTTCGACACACCCGCCGAAATCTCGTCGGAGTCGAGCGACTGAACGGCAAAGTTCAGCTTCTTCTTTTCTTGCGTTTGACCCATGGCAGTTACAACCACCTCGCCAAGCACCTTGGCGTCGTCCTTCATGACGATGTTTAGCGATTGTTGTTTGCCGATTTTCACGTTTTGTTGCAGCATACCCACGTTTGTGATGGTGAGAATGTCGCCTTCCTTAACCTCAATCGAGAATTTGCCGTCGAGGTCGGTAGCCACGCCGCGTTGGGTTCCTTTCACCATAACGGTTGCGCCGATAACGGGTTCGTTGTCGGTTTCCGAAATGATGACACCCGTAATAACACGAGCATAACCAGCCACCGCAAGTAAGGAGAATAGAATAAGCAATAGCTGTTTTTTCATTTTTCTTATAGCATTTAATAAATTATGTATCAAAGGGTTTATGTTAATTGGCCTTACGGCTTATTGTTAATTGGTGTTGCGAATGGGCGCTATTATCCCCATTCAAGTCACAAATGTAGTATATAAATCCAT
>JBJECZ010000099.1:0-6927 GCA_051871555.1 Muribaculaceae bacterium
GAAGCTAACGATAACTTGCAATCGGTGAACATCGAGTTGCAGAATGCCAACACTCACCTCGTGAAAGCCGACCGCGTGAAGGAAGAATACATCGCGCTTTTCCTAGAGCGTTGCCGCAGCTATCTCGATGCTCTCGAAAACTATCGACACAGCCTGCTCAAACTTGCCAAAAACAACCAGCACGATGCCATGATGCGCCAACTGAAGGACCACACCCAAATTGGCGAAGAACAACAGCGCTTATATCGCGACTTCGACAAGGCTTTCCTCGACATTCATCCCGAATTTGTTACCAACTTCAACAATCTGCTCAAAGAAGAGGAACGCGTGGTGCCTAAAAGCGAAAACACCCTTACAACCGAAATGCGCATTTTTGCCCTTATCCGCCTCGGAATTAACGACAGCAACAACATTGCGCACTTCCTAAACTACTCATTAGCAACAATCTACAACTACCGCAGCCGCATCACCAACAAATCAACATTCACTAAGGAGGAGTTCAACGAGCGTCTGATGAAGTGCTAAAATCGTATAAAAAGCATTGGTATTTTGCCAATGTTTTGAAAAATTTTTCTTTTCTTTGCACCTGATTAAATTTTCATGCACCGGTGCAAAGCCTTTGTTTATGACGTTAAACGCAAGGCATACACCCGCAATAAACCTTTGCAGCTCATCAGCTTTGTAAACAAAACAACTAAACACCTATTTGATAAGATAATGAAACAAATTCCAAACAAATCGTTTTGGAGCCTGTGGAACATCAGTTTCGGCTTCTTCGGCGTACAAATTGCCTACGCCCTTCAAAGCGCCAACATCAGCAGCATCTTCACCGCTCTTGGCGCCGACCCTCATTCTTTAAGCTTCTTTTGGATTCTGCCCCCTCTCATGGGCATGATAGTGCAACCAATCATCGGCACCCTGTCCGACAAAACTTGGACCCGCTATGGCCGCCGAATCCCCTACCTGTTTGTGGGTGCTGTGCTTGCCGTGGCTGTGATGTGCCTGCTGCCTAATGCCGGAAGCCTGGGATTGACCACCCAAGTGATTCTTTGGGGTCTCTCAGGAACCATGATTTTCGGACTGTTCTCGCTCATGTTCCTCGACACCAGCATCAACATTGCCATGCAACCGTTCAAGATGATGGTGGGCGACATGGTCAACGAGGAGCAAAAAGCCAAAGCCTACAGCATCCAGTCGTTCCTTTGCAACGCCGGCTCGTTGGTGGGTTTCCTGTTCCCTTACGTGCTCACTTATCTCGGCGTGAAAAACACTGCCCCGACAGGCATGGTGTCCGACTCGGTCATCTTCAGCTTCTATGCCGGCTCGGCAATTCTGATTTTGTGCGTAATCTACACCACCGCCAAGGTTAAAGAATATCCTCCCGAGGAATACGCCGAATATCATGGCATCGAAAAGGCTGAAGCAGAAACCCAAAAGAGCGAAAACTTTATCAAGTTGCTTGCCAAAGCGCCTTCGGCATTCTGGACTGTTGGGCTGGTGCAATTTTTCTGCTGGGCTGCATTCCTCTACATGTGGACCTACACCCACGGTGCCATCACCGAAAACGTCAACTGGACCGTCACTGGCGAAGACACTGCAAGCGACATCGCCAAGAACTGGGTGGGTGTGCTCTTTGCCGTTCAAGCTGTTGGCTCGGTGATTTGGGCAATGGTGATTCCGCGCTTCAAATCGCTCAAGGCATCTTACATCATCAGCCTTCTGCTTGGCGCAGCGGGATTCATCAGCACATTGTTCATTCACGACCAATACGTGCTGTTCATTCCGTTCCTGCTCGTTGGTTGCGCTTGGGCTGCAATGCTGGCATTGCCATTCACGCTGCTCACCAATGCGCTCACCGGCGGCAACATGGGTGCTTACCTCGGTCTGTTCAACTGCACCATCTGCCTGCCGCAGATTGCCGCTGCACTTTGCGGCGGATTGATTCTGCACTTAGTGGGCAGTTCTCAAGCAATGATGCTTGTTGTGGCTGGCGTGCTGCTGATTGCAGGCTCGGTGTGCGTGTTGCTTGTTAAAACAAAGAAATAAAAGCAGTCAGTTTTTTTTCTTTCGGCTTGCAAATTTTCAAAGGGTTGAACAGTCCAAGATATGCTCGGGTTGGCTGTTCAACTATTTTTTTGTACTTTTGCGTCGATGAAAAAGCTGTATCTGTTCAACCCCGACAACGACCTCGCACTCGCAAGCGGACTCGACTACTACACACCGCCGCCATTGGCTGCGCAGCTAAGTCGCGACTTGCAGATGCTGCCTGCATGGTGGGCTGACGACAAATCGCTCATTCTCACTCGCGACCCTTTGCCCGACAGCCATTGGGCACAACACCTCAGCAGTGCGTTTGGCATTAACATCGATTTAATCGACCGAAATCACCTGCAAAACCATGTGCTGAGCTATCAACCTTGGGGATGGAACATGTCGCTGCGCAACCATCTCCTTTCGTGCTGCGTGGGCAACGACCAGCTGCCCGACAAGGCACAAATTGCCAAATATCGCGAGCTTTCGCATCGGCGCACAACCATAGTAATACATTCGCGATTGACGGAAATCATCGGTTATTCCGCTTGCCCAGCGCCGGTGGAGCTGTTCACAATCAGCCAAGTGGAACAATTTGCAGCCAAGCATCCTCGGTGTTTCCTCAAGGCTCCTTGGTCGAGCAGCGGAAAAGGCATCTTCCGCCCAACCGGCACACCCGACGACAACCGCACTTTCCACCAATGGGCTTCGGGAATCTTGCAGCGGCAAGGTTCGATTATTGCCGAGGTGCCGCTAAACAAGCTACAGGACTTTGCAATGGAGTTCCGTTGCAGCAACGGCAAAGCAGCGTTTGTTGGCTACAGCATCTACTACAACGACCCTCACAACTCGTTCGACTACGGACTGGTTGCCACCGAGCATACTTTACACACCATTTTGTGCAACCAGCTTGGCAACAATGCCGACCATCGCATCAGCCAAATAAAGCATGCTCTCGAAACCATTCTTTCACAAGACATCGCACCACACTACGACGGCTTTGTTGGCATCGACATGCTCATTTTCGCCGATGAAACCGGTGAAAAACACATCAATGCGTGCGTCGAAATGAATTTGCGTTGCACCATGGGCGTTGCAACCTGCATTTTTGGCAACCGATTTATTAGTCCCGACAGCATAGGGCGCTTTCATGTTGAATATCACAAAGCGCCATTCGACGTAGCACAATATATGGCGAAAAAACTCGATGAAAACCCTCCAGTAATCGAATTAATCGACGATTTTCCTAAACTAAAATCGGGCACCATAGCCATGGCACCCGTTTATAGCGATTCGCGCTATTGCGCCTACATCGAAGCTAAATCAATATGATTTCAGTTCGGCATACAGCCGTTGAACCGGCAAACCCATCACATTATAGAAGCTGCCGTTGATTCTACGCACAGCCACCGAACCTATCCACTCCTGTATGCCATAGGCGCCAGCTTTGTCAAGAGGCTTGAAATTTGCGACGTAATACTCTATTTCATCGCTCGAAAGCGGCGCAAACTCCACCTCAGTCACCACATGAAAGGCACTGCTGCGCTCACGCGTGCTGATGCACACGCCAGTAATCACCTTATGGGTACGGCCCGACAACTCGCCAAGCATGCGGCATGCGTCGGCTTCATCGGCTGGTTTGCCATAAACCTTGCCATCGAGCAGCACAATGGTGTCGCTGGTTATCACCATTTCGTTGTCAACAATCAGGCTCTTGTAGGCTTCGGCTTTCTTCTGCGAGATATACTGCGCAATCATGTCGGAATGTAAATCGCATGGATAGCTCTCATCGATTCCCGACAATGTCTTCACCTCAAAGTCGATGCCCAAGCCAGCCAGTAATTCGCGACGCCGCGGCGAATTGCTGGCAAGAATAATGTGATATTTATTTAGGTTATCCAACGGTTTCATCGCTGTTATTTTTGCATTTCTAATGAATATTCACCATCCGAAGGCATGCTTTTCGTCGAGCCATTTGCCTTGCGCCTTCATCGTCTGCTCAATCACGTCGCGAGCCACACCATAACCACCGTTGCAGCGAGTGACATATTTGGCAACGCCTATCACCTCGGGGGCAGCATCGGCCGGCGCTACCGGCAAACCCACCTCAAGCATGCAATGCAAGTCGGGGATGTCGTCGCCACAGTAAACCACCTGCTCAACCTCAAGATTGTTGTCGTGAATCCATTGCTGCAACACGGGCAACTTCACCGCAGCTGCCAGAAAAACATCGGTGATTCCGAGCCCTCGATAACGCACCTCCACCGCCTTGGTGTTGGCACCGGTGAGAATGGCAATCTTGTAGCCATGCTTCACCGCCAACTGCAGCGCATAGCCATCCTTGATGTTGAGCATACGCATCGGCTCGCCCGTCGACGACATTGGTATCACCGAAGGCGACAGCACACCATCAACGTCGAACACAAATGCCCGAATCTTTGTCAAGTCGTAATTTATCGAACTCATCGAATAATTTCGCTAATTTATTTGCGACGAAATCAGAATTTGCCGATATGCACTTTCTCCCACAAAAGCTTGTCGGGGTCAACCGGGCGGCGCACCTCGTCTTTGTGACCGAGAACAATGATGCACTCCACCTGCTGCTCGCCCGGGATGTCGAGTAACTCGCGAATCAGGTCGGCTGAATCGTTATTGTCCTTGTCGAATCGGCCTCGCATCTGAATCCAGCAACTGCCCAAGCCCAGCGCCTCGGCTTGCAACTGAATGTAGGTGGCAGCTATGGTGCAATCTTCCACCCAAACATCGGTCTTGCCCGGGTCGCCACACACCACAATGGCAAGTTTGCACTTTGCCACAGGACCGGAGCCAAAAGGCCTGCACTCCGACATCTTTGCCAGCACTTCCTTGTCCTCTACCACAACAAACTCCCACGGGCGAACGCTTTTCCCCGACGGTGCCAGCAGCGCTGCCTCAAGCAGCAGTTTCACATGTTCGCCATCGATTGGTTCGTCGGTGTATTTTCTGATGCTGTGACGAGTGAACAGCATATCATGAAAATCTTTGTCCATAGTTATCTTGTTAATTCGTTATTAATATTTCCGATTTCAAATTTAGCAATAATTTTGGTAATTATATACTTTTAGCCCCCAATGCCTAATATATAGTCACTGAAGAGTATTTTTTTCAATAGTTTTTCAACTAAATATTTGGTAATTATTACTATTAGATATGCAACAATTTGAATCATATAATGGTATTTTTCCCCAAGTCCATTATTGGCATCCTAGTCAGTATTTGTTATTAAATTTGGAGTTATCATATATTTGTTATAACTTGCGTAAAATAATATACAATTTAAATATGTTTTACCCTATCTATACAAATAAGACTTTTACATTAAGTGGGAGAATCTTTCAAATCTACTCCTTAGATGGTTTCAATTTTAAAGAATCCATTTCAGTTCCAAGCGAGAAAGGACTCTATTGCTTTTCAAATAAAATGCATATTGAATTATTGAATAATCCAAACCGTTTCCAAAATGTACATCAGTTATTATATTTGGGTAAAGCAGATGGGAAAGATGGTTTGGTTGGCAGGCTAACTTCAAATCACGAAAAATTCACATCATTACAAAATATTGCCACATACATAGGGATTTATAAATGTAGCACTAATGAAAACGCAAAAGATATAGAGTCTCAGATTTTATCAAACTACAATTTCTTGCTCAACGAACAAGAAAACTCATTCGATTTTGGTGCATCTACCGTAAAGGAAGATTAGGGAGTTTTTTCATTGCGTTTAATGCCTCTGGATATATGTATGGCGAAGGCTCATATTCATCGCCGACCTTGTTATACAAAACATAGCAACCGTCATCTTCGATGATTTTGCTTTCACCGCCATACTCATCTTTTAGCGTTATGATAGAATGCCCTTTTTTGCCGTTACCATAATCAAATGTTTCGTATCTTCCTACAACTTTATATTCTTCATTGACGATTTCTTTTATGACGTTTGAAACTATTTTACAGAGTATAGACTCATTTATAATATTTTTAAATCGGCACGGCCTTTTAGTTTCAATAATATAATCTTTTCCTAATATAGTTCCATACAGATGGCCATCTATTCCAATAAAAACATTCTCATAAACATTGTCGTCTAATGGAATAAGATTAGGTTTCAAAATCTGATAATATCCATTTGAGTATTTGACAAAATAGCATTTTTGGGGAGTATATCCCACTTGCTCGTATTTAAGGTCGCCGATGTACTGCAAAGAAGTATCAATGAATCTATAATATTCATACCCTTTTCTATCTCTAATACAGACAAAGGTGTTGCCAAAACTATTGAATTCTCCGATTTGACAATACCACCGTTGAGGGTTAACCAATTTACGTTTTGATTCATCATACCAAGTGTACATATTCGCAGTCGAACGGACTATCTTGATATCTGGCAATCCACTTGAAAGGTCCGTAATAGTCCACTTATTATTCGCCCTTTTTAATGGCTTGTGACGCAACCATAATTCTAAATTATTTCTGTTAATTTTGTAAAACTTTATACCGATATAGACATCCCCATTTTTGACTAATTTGTCATAATATATTGTCCCCCAAGAATACATTTTGCAACAATAGCCGCCATACTTTCGTGAGAAATTGTGTTTCGAAAGCTTATCAATATTATTTGAGCATTCCTTAACTGCATCTATCCACAACCAAAAAGCACTACGGCCATTCTCACCTTTCGTTTTTATGTCTGAGAATTCATCTACTAACTCTTTTAACTGCTCGCACGCTCGTTCTGAAAATGAAATCATAATCCTAATTCACTAAATACTTTATTTATTTCGTAAGGATAACATTTCATAAAATCTTCCAGATGATCAGGTAAAACATCACCCTCTTCATTTTTTGGCAATTT
>JBJECZ010000100.1:0-29647 GCA_051871555.1 Muribaculaceae bacterium
AAACTGAAAATCAGCGAATAAAAATTTTTCTCCAAAAAAGTGACGAAAACAGGAGCGAAAAGTTGGCTTTGATAATCACAACGCTTGGCATCATCCTCATTGGTTTGGCAAGCTGCATTTACACTTATTTGAGTGCTTGCGCTTCCGACTCGAGCATGATGTTCATGTTCATTCATTAATGCATTTCGGGGCGACGGTTAGGCAATTGACAAAACCGATAGCCTGTTGAAATAACTGCTTTTTCTGTGCAAGGGTGAGAGACCGTGTGTTTCTCATCCTTGCATTTCTTTTTGGGGAATCGGTGCACATTATTTTAATTTGTGTGCAAATTAATGGCCGAAAATTATAGATTATTAAAAAAAATCGCGTAACTTTGAATTATTGGATATTATTGCTTTATTAACCTAACAATTCTAATTCATTATGAGAATATCAGCGATAACTTTTATTTTGGTTATGTGTTCGGCATTGTTTGCTTCATGTTCGTCGTCAACAAAAGAGTCGACGGCAGAAGCCGACGACGGTTTTATTGTAAAGGTTGGTGACGAGGCGCCCGACTTCACTGTAACGACTATTGATGGCGAAAAATACAAGTTGTCGGAATTCCGGGGCAAGGTGGTTATGCTGCAATTTACAGCCAGCTGGTGCCGTGTGTGTCGCGAGGAGATGCCGTTTATTGAGAGCGACATTTGGCAGAAGCATAAGGATAACCCCGATTTTATATTGCTTGCTCTCGACCGTGACGAGCCGGCTGAACGTGTGGTTCAGTTTGTTGAAAACATTGGCATTACTTATCCGATTGCTCCCGACCCAGAGTCGAAAGTTTTTACAAAATATGCCAGTGCTGAGGCTGGGGTTACGCGCAACGTGCTCATCGACCGCGACGGTAAGATAATATATCTCACAAGATTATACGAAGAGCCAAAATTTAAGAAATTTGTGGCATATATCGATTCGGTTTTGGTACAATAGTGTTACAAATTCGGTCTTTGGCTAAAGAAATATTGCGCTGGGCACTTGTTTGTGCTTAGCGCTAATTTTTTGAGTCGATTTTGACCAGCAATTAACAGCGTTTAACTGCAGTATAGTTTTGTTAACTAAGAAAAATTTTAAAAATCGCCCAATGCTGAGTTTTCTTAATGTTAAAATCAGTATAAGAAAGTTAAATAATGTTTGTCTGATGATTTTTGTTTAATTTATTCATTGCTAAATTGTTACAATTTATTACTTTTGTCGAAAAATCAGATATAGACAATATCTAAGGATGAAAATCATAGTAGAAAGCAGTACGACCAAGACTGAATGGTGTCTTGTGGATGGCGGAAAAGTGGTCGAAAAAGCAGTGACCGATGGCTTAAATCCTTTCTTCATGACGAGGAGGGAAATAAGTCATTGCATACGTCTTGATTTGCCAAAGACATTTTTCAAACGTCGATGGGAGCATGTGTATTTCTATGGCGCCGGTTGCTCGAACGACGATAAGAAAAAAATTATCGAGTCGTCGCTTGTGGCACAATTTAAGACGCCAACAACGGTAGAAAGCGACTTACTGGGTGCTGCACGCGGGTTGCTGGTTAACGAGCCTGGGTTGGCATGCATACTTGGCACCGGTAGCAACACATGCCTTTATGATGGCAATAACATAGTGAAGAATGTGAGTTCGCTTGGTTTCATCCTTGGCGACGAGGGCAGTGGCGCCGCTTTAGGCCGACTGTTTGTTGCCGATTGTCTTAAGAATCTGGCTCCTCGCGACCTTGCAACAGAGTTCTTTGAAAAATTTGAGCTCGATAAAAACAAGGTGATGGACGAAGTGTACAATAATCCCGGCGCAAATCGTACACTAAGTTCCTATTCGTTTTTCCTGGGTGAGTATCTTGAGCACGACTATGTCCGCGGTTTGGTACGCAACGAGTTTGACAAGTTCTTTAGGCGTAACATTCTGCAATACGACTACAAGGCATATCCGCTTTGCTTCGTAGGTCTCGTGGCATGCACCTTCAGCGATATATTGTGTGAAGTTGCCGATGAGTATGGCGTGGAGATAAAGAAAATCATTCAACGCTCAATGCCGGGCATTGTGAAGTATCATGAGGGCAAGGAGGTGATGTGATTTGCCTCCCTCAATGCTGAATGATTGTTGAGTCATTGGGGGATGGAATAATTATGATATTGGTTTTGAGGATATGTGTTGCTGCGTGTTTGGCGTGCTACATATTCTCAATTTTTTTTACGAATAGTGTAATTGTTAATAGAATATTATGAAACCGAGAATAATTGTTAGTGGAATAGTGGCGCTTGCCACTGCATTCGGTCTGACGTTGCACGCCGAGCAGTTGTCGGTCGATGTGATTAAGAAGGCAAGTGAGAGCCTGCGAGCAGCAATGCCGCGATGCATGAGCATTGGTGTGCCTAAGGTGACGTCGATTGATGCCGACTATGCCAATAAGACTCTTGCGGTGAATTGTAACTGGGCATACAGCAACGTGCCGTTCACAACCGACGACATCGAGCAGCTTAAGCGTAGTGTGCTGGAGATAGCCGGAGAGAAGTATGCCGGTTACGAAGTGACTGTTGCCATCGATGGCAACGACGTTGCGAACTATTTGCCACAGTACGATTCGCGCTATGCTCGCCACCATGTGCCGTTTGTGCAGTTCGACGATGCAAGCCGACGTTATTCGGCAGGTCTCGATGGCAATATTATTGCACTTTGGCAAAGTCATGGATGGTATTTCGAGTCAAAGCTTAATCGTTGGGAATGGCAGCGTGCCCGCGTTTGGCAAACGGTTGAGGACCTCTACACCCAATCGTATGTGTTGCCGTTTCTTGTGCCTATGCTCGAGAATGCCGGAGCATACGTGATGAGTCCGCGAGAGCGCGACACAAGCAGGGTGGAGGTGATAGTTGACGCCGATGGTGGTTTGGCACAGACCGGTTACGCCGAGAAGGGCAAGGGTTGGAAAAAAGGCAAGCAAGCAGGATTTGCTTATGCACGCAAGCAATATGTGGCATACGAGAATCCGTTTGCCGAAGGCACATACCGACAAGCAACTGCTACTGATAACCCGCGTCGCCAGTCGCAAGCATGCTGGAGTGCCGACGTGCCCGAGCAGGGCGAATATGCGGTGTATGTGTCGTATAAGACATTGCCCGAGAGTGTCGACGATGCCCGATACACCATAAACAGCATGTCGGGAGCTACCTTGGTGAAGGTGAACCAACAAATGGGCGGCGGCACATGGGTGTATGTGGGAAAATACATGTTGCACAAAGGCTTAAACAAGAATGTGGTGGTGTTGAGCAACTGCTCGGGCAGCAGGGGCGTGGTTACGGCTGATGCCGTAAAGATTGGCGGCGGCATGGGCAACGTGGCACGACGAGTGGAGCGCCCAAGCGACGACGACAAGGTGTCATACACCTATAACGACAGCATCGATTATGCATATATCACAAGTCGATATCCCAGATTTACCGAGGCGGCACGCTATTGGCTGCAATGGAGCGGAGCGCCCGACAGTGTTTACACACCGTCGCATCTGCTCAACGATTACACCGACGATTATCGCAGCCGTGGCTTGTGGGTGAATTGGCTCGCCGGCGGGTCGCAGGTGCTGCCCGAAGCCAAAGGGCTGAACATACCTGTTGATATGGCATTTGCCTTTCACAGCGATGCTGGCAACACACCAAACGACAGCATTATTGGCACGCTGGGCATATACATGACCAACAATTTCGGCAACTATGCCGACGGCACACCGCGCAACTATTCGCGATTGCTCACCAATGCCATCTCAACAAACATTTGCAATGACATACGCGCGCAATTCGAACCTAACTGGACTCGCCGTGGCATGTGGGACAAGTCGTACTACGAGGCTCGTGTGCCCGAGGTGCCCACAATGCTTCTTGAATTGCTGTCGCATCACAATATGGCAGATATGCGTTACGGTCTCGACCCTACGTTTCGCTTTGCTGTAAGTCGGGCAATCTACAAGGGGATGCTTGAGTTTATTGCCAACCGCGACGGGCGCCGCTATGAGGTGCAACCGTTGCCGGTGAATGCCTTGGCGCTCACCGATGCCGGCGATGGCAGGTTCCTGTTGACGTGGAAAGCCACTCGCGACACATTGTGCCAGGATGGCGCAATGCCCACGCACTTCATTGTGCAAGAGCGGGTGGGCAGAGGTGCTTTCCGCGACGTGGCTAGGGTTGACGAACCGCGCTATTTGGCACACGTTGCCGACAACGATGTTCACAGCTATCGCGTGGTGGCGGTGAACGATGGCGGCAGAAGTTTTGCCTCGGAGGTGATGGCGTGTGGCGTGGCACCGCAGAGCAAAGGCACTGCGCTTGTGGTGAACGGTTTCACTCGTGTGTCGGGACCCGATTGGTTTGCCTCGGGTAGGGATGATGGCGACATTGCCGGCATTGCCGACCGTAAAGACCATGGCGTGCCATATTTGAGTGACATCTCGTATGTGGGTTCGCAGTTCGAGTTCCGCTGCCGAGTTCCGTGGAGCGACGACGACTCATCGGGCTTCGGCGCCAGCAACGGCAACTACGAGACGCAAGTGATAGCCGGCAACACATTCGATTTTGTAGCCTTGCACGGCGAATCGATTTTGCGGGCAGGATACAGCTTTGTTAGCGCGAGCCTCAAAGCTGTTGAAGATGAGCTGAGCCTGAATGACTATTGCATGGTGGATTTGATTCTGGGCAAGCAGAAAGAAGTTTCGGTGGGTAGTGGCAGCAAGCCAAGCCGATATGTGATATACAGCTCTGCGCTGATGTCGGCAATTGAGCATTACATCTCGCTTGGCGGCAATATGTTTGTCACCGGGGCGTATGTGGCGAGCGACGTGTGGGACAAGAAAGAGGCAGACGAGCGCCGCAAATCGTTTGCAAGAAATGTGCTTGGCTACAGGTGGCGCATGTCGCAAGCCGAAGCATCAGGTCGTTTCTATACCTTGCCCACCGAGCTGAACGGGTTTGGCGAAGCGCTACATTCGCAATTCAGCACCACGCTCAACGAGGCTAAATACTGTGCTGAAAGTCCCGACGGCATCTTGCCATCGTCGAAGAAAGGCGTTACAGCCATGAAATATGCCGACAACAATATGGGAGCTGCAGTTGCCACCAATTTCGGCAATTACAAGAGTGTGGTTGTTGGTTTCCCGTTTGAGTGCATCGTCGACGAAGCCGTTCGCCACAAGATAATGGCCAGTGTGCTTAACTACTTGTGTGATAAATAAATATACATCAAAAATAAACTTTACGACCCCGCGGGCGATGTTTTGTTCGCGGGTTTGTGTTTTGTTACTAAAACTAAAATTATATATATAATTATTAAATAATGTTTAATTAGGGTGTTTTGAGATTTACTTTGTGCTTTATAACGAAATATTTGTGTTATTTTTGCAATATAAGGGAATATTATGACTGTTTGTGTAGAAAAGCAGTCGCACTTAAAACTACAAATCTTTCGTATGAAACGAGGCATAACATATCTATTTGGCGTTTTTGTCATAGTTGGCACATTTCTGATTGGCAACTATGCATCAGCTCAGACTTTCAGCAAAATGCAGTTGAACAAAGCAACCGAGTTGCTTCGTGGCACTGTGCCGGCAAACATGGGCATCGGACCTGTTTCGGTGACATCGGTGCAAGTCGACAATAAGAAAAAAGCCTTGAAGGTGGCGTTGAACGAAACCTATGGCGACGTGCCATTTACAACGGCAACCGTAAAGCAGCTTAAGGACGGAATCAAGACAATAGCCGGCAAGAGTTATTCGAAATACGATGTTCAATTGAGCATAAAAGGCAATGACATAGCCAATTATGTGATGGATTTCGATAAGAAATATTCGCGTCGCGACGATGAAGCCTTTGTGACACCCACATCGGCAACCGAACACTATAAAGCCGGATTGAGCGGCAATGTGATAGCATTGTGGCAGAGCCATGGCTGGTACTTCGAGCCAAAGCTCAACCGATGGGAATGGCAGCGTGCGCGCCTCAACCAGACGGTGGAGGACCTCTACACGCAGTCGTATGTGATTCCGTTCCTCATGCCGATGCTTGAAAATGCCGGCGCATACGTGATGAGTCCGCGCGACCGCGACATACACAGCTTTGAGATGGTGGTTGACGGCGACGGTGGCAAGGCGCAAACCACTTATGCAGAGAAAAACGGCAATAAAGCATGGGCCACAGGCGACGGCGCGGGTTTTGCATGGAAGCGTGACTATTACGTCGACTTCGAGAATCCTTTCGCCGAAGGCACATTCCGTCAGGTGGAAACCACCAAGAACGTAAAGCAGGCTTCGAGCGCATCGTGGAGCGTGAATATGCCCGAGGACGGACTTTATGCCGTGTATGTTTCCTATAAGACACTTCCTGAAAGCATCGAAGATGCGCTTTACACGGTGAACTATCTCGACGGCAGCAAATCATTCAAGATTAACCAAAAGATGGGGTCGGGGACGTGGATTTATCTCGGACACTTCCCATTGCGCAAAGGCGACAACCCCGACGTGGTGGTGCTGAGCAATGTGTCGAAGCACAAAGGCGTTGTAACAGCCGACGCTGTGAAAGTGGGCGGCGGCATGGGCAACGTGGCTCGCAAAGTGAAAAAGCCCGAGGAAGGCGAAAAGGTGAGCTACACCTACGACGACCGCATCGACTATCAGTATATCACATCGCATTATCCGCGTTTCACCGAAGGCTCGCGCTATTGGCTTCAATGGGCGGGTGCCCCCGATTCGGTGTACACGCTTTCGAAACTCACCAACGATTATAATGACGACTATCGCAGCCGTGCCGAGTGGGTTAATTGGCTTGCCGGCGGCTCGAATGTGCTGCCCGACCGAGCCGGATTGAACATACCGGTCGACTTGGCATTCGCGTTCCACACCGATGCAGGAACCACGCCAAACGATAGCATCATTGGCACGCTGGGCATATATATGACTTCGAACTACGACAACTATGCCGACGGCACGCCTCGCGGCTATTCGCGCCTTCTCACCAATGCCATCAGCACAAACATCTGCAACGACGTGCGTGCATTGTTCGAGCCAAACTGGATGCGTCGCGGCATGTGGGACAAATCGTACTACGAAGCGCGTGTGCCCGAGGTGCCAACCATGTTGCTCGAGTTGCTTTCGCATCAGAACTTTGCCGATATGCGTTACGGTCTCGACCCTACATTCCGTTTCACTGTCAGCCGTGCCATCTACAAAGGCATGCTTGAATTCATTGCCAAGCGTGATGGCCGCCACTATGTGGTGCAGCCGCTACCAGTGAACTCGTTTGCCATCACTTCGGCTGGCGACGGCAAATTCTTGCTCACTTGGAAGCCGACAGCCGACACGCAATGCAGAAATGCCGAACCTGAGCGATATGCCGTGATGGAGCGTGTGGGCGACGGCGCATTCCGCGAGGTGGCTGTGGTGAAAGATGCCGAATATGAAGTGAAGATTGCCGACAACCTGATTCACAGCTTCAAGATTGTGGCAATGAACGATGGCGGCAGGAGCTTTGATTCCGAAGTGCTTGCCCTCGGCGTTGCGCCCGGCTCGAAAGGCACTGTGATGGTGGTGAACAATTTCACCCGCGTTTCAGCACCCGACTCGTTTGTGGCAGGCGAGGGTGAAAACTGCTATGCCGGATTTATCGACGACAAGGATTCGGGTGTGCCATATCTTTACGATATCTCGCACATTGGTTCGCAATTCGAGTTCCGCCGCAATTTGCCGTGGAAGGACGACGATGCAGCCGGCTTTGGCGGCAGCCATAGCAATTACGAGGACAAG
Source organism: Muribaculaceae bacterium (assembly GCA_051871555.1). Taxonomy (GTDB): domain Bacteria; phylum Bacteroidota; class Bacteroidia; order Bacteroidales; family Muribaculaceae; genus SFTJ01. The sequence continues at coordinate 7,815 of JBJECZ010000100.1, forward strand.
GTGATTGCCGGCAACACGTTTAATTATCCTTGTGTTCACGGCGCAGCAGTGATGCAAGCGGGCTATTCGTTTGTGTCGGCAAGCGTTAGGGCTGTTGAAGACGGGTTGAGCCTCGACGGCTATTTTGCCCTTGACATGATATGCGGCAAACAAAAGGAAATTAAGATTGGACGCGGAGCCGTGCCAAACCGATATAAGATTTACTCCGAAGGATTGATGAATGCGCTGAAGGCTTACACTGCGCAAGGTGGCAATGTGATGGTGACGGGCGCTTATGTAGCCAGCGACGTGTGGGACGGCATCAGTTCGGGCAAGGCAGAGCAGGCATTTGCTAAGGACGTGTTCGGTTATGAGTGGCGTGTGGGTCACGCAGCCATCGAAGGCAAGGCTTACACTGTTTCGTCGCCATACCGCCAAATCGGAGTGGGCGACGACTACAACTTCAGCAACGTAAAGAACGAAAAACTATATTGTGTTGAGAGTCCAGATGGAGTGATTCCGGCAAGCGCCAAGGCAAACACCGTTTTGCGATACAGCGAGAACAACATCCCGGCAGGCATCGCAGCCGATATGGACGGTTATCGCACTGTTGTGATAGGTTTCCCGTTTGAAACCATTGAGTGCGAAAATAGCCGAAACAAGATGATGAGTCAGGTGCTCGACTTCTTTAAGTGTACATCAAAATAAGAATAATACAGAATTATGATTGATTCTTTTGTGACATATTCGGGACAAGAGGCGCTTGCAGCCACATTGGCGGCGTTGCGTTCGTCGGAAATGATTGACGAATGCTTTGTGCTGAATATGGGCGATGCCGAAGTTGCAGTTGATGGGTGCAAGACGCTGGCTGTGGATGCGCTTACGTCGACGGCTGCCATCAAAGCCATTGCCGAGGCTTCGCAAAGCAAGTATACACTCATTTACAGCAATGGCGACGTGCTGAAGCTGGGGCTGCATGCCTTGAAGCGTATGGTGCAGATTGCCGGCGACAGTGATGCTGTGATGTGCTACGCCGACCGCTATCAGGTGCGCAAAGGCGAGGTTGTAAAAGCCCCGGTGATTGATTATCAGCAGGGCAGCCTTCGCGATGAATTTGAGTTTGGGTCGGTGGCACTGATAAGAACTTCGGCGCTCAAGCAAGCTGCCCGCGAAATGACCGGCAACTATCGCCATGCCGGATTCTATGATTTGCGTCTGCGCCTTAGCGAAATGGGTGAGTTGGTGCATATCAATGAATATCTTTACAGTGAGATTGCCATGGATTTGCGCACCAGCGGCGAGGCAATATTCGACTATCAAAACCCCGACAATCGCGGCAAGTAGCTGGAAATGGAGGCTGTGGTGACCGACTACCTGAAGCGTGTGGGCGCTTATCTTGAACCGGGAAGCTATGAGGCACTCGACCTCAAGCAAGGCGATTTTGCCGTGGAATGTACGGTGGTGATTCCGGTGCTCAACCGTGTGAGAGTGATTCGCGACGCCATTAAATCGGTGCTCAAGCAAAAAGCCGATTTCAAATATAATTTAATTATTGTCGACAACCATTCGACCGACGGCACCACCGAAGCTATCGACGAATTTGCTGGTGACGAACGTGTGGTGCACATTATTCCTGAGCGCACCGACCTCGGTATTGGCGGTTGCTGGAACCTTGGAGTTGACGATCCACGTTGCGGACGCTTTGTGATTGGGCTCGACAGCGACGACGTTTACAAGACCGAGCATGTGCTCACGACAATGGTTGCAGAGTTCTATCGCTCGAATAGCACAATGGTGGTGGGCGGCTATGAGATTACTGACTTCAACATGAACGTGTTGCCGCCGGGCGAGATTTTGCATAAAGAGTGGACCGACGACAACGGGCGTAACAACTTGCTGCGAGTGAACGGAATAGGTGGGCCGAGAGCATTCTTCACCCCGGTGTACAGGTCGTTATACCTGCCAAACACCTGCTACGGCGAGGATTATGCCATGGGGCTGTATGTGTCGCGCCGCTATCGTGTTGGTCGCGTGTGGGAGGTGATGACTTGCGCCCGACGTTGGGAGGATAACACCGATGCCGACCTCGACGTGTTTAAGATGAATGCAAACAATGTCTATAAGGACCGCATTCGCACGTGGGAACTGCAGGCTCGAATTGCCTACAACAAACAAAAGAAATAGAAAAGGAAACCAATATATAAACTAAAAAACAAAAAACCAGATTATGGCTAAAACAATCAATTGCTTTATTCCATTTGCCGACGAAAACCAAGTTTCGGCTACCGTTGCCGAACTTAAGGCTAATGCTCTTGTAAACAAGATTTATTTGCTTCAGCTTGAAGGCGCCGAAGGTGGCGTTGAAGGCTGCGAGGTGATTAAAATCGACGGCTTGACATCGTCAAAGACTATGAAAGCCATTGCCGAAAAGGCTGACAGCGACTTTGTGCTCTATTATCAGAAATACGATAACTTGAAGTTCGGACCATTTGCGCTCGACCGTATGGTGAAGATTGCAAGCGACACCTTGAGCGGTATGGTGTATGCCGACCACTATAATGGCGACCATTACAGCGAAGAAGGTCTGCCTACAAGCACCAAGGCTCCGGTGATTGACTATCAATTCGGCAGCCTCCGCGACGATTTCGATTTCGGTTCGGTGCTTCTGTTCTGCTCGCATTGCTATAAGAAGGCAGTTGCTGCAATGAAAGCCGACTATAAGTTTGCCGGTCTCTACGACCTGCGTCTGAAGCTGTCGCAATTTGTTTCGATCACTCACATCAACGAATTCCTTTATAGCGACATCGAACTCGACACTCGCAAGAGCGGCGAAAAGATGTTCGACTATGTCGACCCACGCAACCGTGGCCGTCAGATTGAAATGGAACAGGCTTGCACCGAGCACCTCAAGGAAATTGGTGGATATCTGGAACCTAAATTCAAGCACATCGAGTTCAGCGAAGATAACTTCCCTGTTGAGGCCACAGTGGTGATTCCGGTTCGCACACGCGAGCGCACTATTGCCGACGCCATCGAAAGTGCATTGATGCAGAAGTGCGATTTCAAGTTCAACATCATTGTGGTTGACAACTGCTCGACCGACCGCACTACCGAAATTATCAAGGAACGTTTCGGCAACAATCCTCAAGTGATTCACATGATTGTTGGCGACATTGGCGTGGGCGCATGCTGGAACCTTGCCGCTCATCACGAGCAAGCCGGTAAATTCTGCGTTCAGCTCGACAGCGACGACGTATATGAGGACGAAAACACCCTCAGCACTATGGTGAATGCGTTCTACGAACAAAACTGCGCTATGGTGGTGGGTTCTTACACCCTCACCGACATCAACCGCAACATCTTGCCTCCGGGTTTAGTTGACCACCGCGAATGGACTCCGGAAAATGGCCGCAACAATGCTTTGCGCATCAACGGCCTCGGTGCCCCGCGCGCTTTCTACACTCCGGTGCTCCGCGAAGTTAAGTTGCCTGCAGTGAACTACGGCGAGGACTATGCATTGGGCCTCAACATGAGTCGCATCTATCAGATTGGTCGTGTGTTCAAATCGGTGTATCTGTGCCGCCGTTGGGACGACAACAGCGACGCTGCCCTCGATGTGGAAAAGATGAACCGCAACAACACCTACAAGGACCGCATCCGCACTTGGGAATTGCAGGCTCGCATTGCCATGAACAAGGCAAAATAATAATTTAATAGGCAATAATTAAAGTTTTTTTCATAGAATCGAATTATGCGATTAAGCAGGGTTGAAGTTGATGAATTTTTCACCGCTCAGTTGGCTGAGTGGCAAGCGGCTGCCGACAGTTTCGCTGCCCTCAATCAGGTGAAAATGAAGACTGTGAAAGTGGGCGATGCCACCTTCAAGGCTCAATTCAACCCTGCTCGCATTCGTTCGAGTGCAGCAAAGGTGGATGCGGCATCGCTCAAGGCACGCAAATGTTTCTTATGCGACGAAAATCGTCCCGTAGAGCAGCGCAGCCTGGCGTGGGACGAGAAATACAAGATTCTTGTGAATCCCTATCCGATATTCCCAAAGCACCTCACAGTGCCCAGTTGCCTCCATACGCCGCAATCGATTGACGGCAGAATTGCTCACATGATGGAGCTGGCACAGGCGCTTGAGGATTACGAGGTGTTTTACAACGGACCGCGATGCGGAGCTTCGGCGCCCGACCACATGCATTTCCAGGCTGGCAACAAGGGTTTTATGCCATGGCTCGACGACCTGAAGCATGCCAATGTGGAACCGGTGTGCAGCATGCCGGGAGCAGCGATGAGCATTGTCGACGGACTGGCGCGTGCAGCAGTGATTATCAAAGCAACGAGCATCGAAGCCGGTGCGGCGTTGTTTGAGCGGTTGCTGGAGTGCTTGCCGGTGCCCGAAGGCGACGTGGAGCCGATGATGAACATCCTTTGCAGCTATTGCGATGGTGAGTGGACCGTCAATGTGTTTCCGCGCAAGAAGCATAGGCCGTCGTGCTATGGCACCGACGGCGACGGCAGCATCCTCATTTCGCCGGCATCGGTGGATATGGGAGGCGTGTTGGCACTGCCGCTCGAGAAAGATTTTGTGAAAATTAACGAGAAAGACATAGTTGCCATTCTCAACGAGCTTTGTTATTCGGCGGGCGAGATTGGCAGCATGCTAAAGAATTTGAAGTAAATCTTAAAACTAAACATATAACATTTATGGGAACTATTCCTCAAGTGAAAGTAGGCATTATGAACGAGCCAAGCGTCGAGTTTGTGCTGAATGGCAGCTATAAGGTGCAAGGAGAGGTGCGTACTGGTACACAACGAGCTGAATGTGTCGACGGCAAGGTGATGTGGAATGGCAACAGCTACGAGGAGTTGCTGTTTGAGCCAATCGACGAAGCCACCGGGTCGTTTACGCTAATAGGAGTTACAATAGGAGTTAATTTCCACTGGGAGCGCAAGGAGAACCAATCGTTTCGCGGTGCATTGAAGCTGATTGTTGAGCATGGAAAGCTCACTACAGTGAACATACTTTCGGTTGAGGATTATTTGCTCAGCGTGATTTCGTCGGAGATGAGCGCAACGGCTTCGCTCGAGTTGCTCAAGGCACATGCGGTGATTTCACGCAGTTGGCTCTTGGCGCAAATCGACAAGAACAAGAAACTTGCTCAATCGAGCGAGACATATTCGGCAATTGAACAGACCGACGACGAATACATTCGTTGGTATGACCGCGAAGACCATGTGAACTTCGACGTGTGTGCCGACGACCATTGCCAGCGCTATCAAGGCATCACTCGCGAATCGACGCCAACGGTGCGCAAAGCCATTGAGGCAACTCACGGCAAAGTGCTCACCTACGACGGCGAGCTGTGCGATGCCCGATTCTCGAAGTGCTGCGGTGGCGTTTACGAGGAGTTTGAGAACTGCTGGGAACCAAAGCATTACGATTATTTGGTGGCTAAACGCGACGGCGAGGACGAAAACGATTTCCCCGACCTGACCAAGGAAGCCAATGCCGAGGAGTGGATTCTCACCAAGCCAAAGGCATTCTGCAACACCACCGATGCCAAGATTCTTTCGCAGGTGCTTAACAACTACGACCAAGAAACGCAAGATTTCTATCGCTGGACGGTGGAATACACTCAGCAGGAGCTTGCCGAACTGGTTAAGAACCGTTCGGGCGTTGATTACGGTCGCATACGCGACCTGCAACCGGTGGCTCGTGGCACCAGCGGCAGGTTGTATAAGCTTAAGATTGTTGGCGAGAAACTCACTCGCGTGATTGGCAAAGAACTTGAAATACGCCGCACGCTGTCGCCATCGCACCTCTATAGCTCGGCATTCATTGTTGAGCGCCACGACGTTGACGCCGAAGGCTATCCCGCAAAGTTCGTGCTTCGTGGTGCCGGTTGGGGTCATGGCGTGGGCTTATGCCAGATTGGTGCTGCCGTAATGGGCGAGCAAGGCTACGACTATAAAGAGATTCTGTTACACTATTTTATTAACGCACAAATAACTACATTATATTAATCATGAGCGAAATTAAACAAAAGCAAAAAAATCCTTGGTGGTGGGTGCCTACGCTGTATTTTGCCGAAGGCGTGCCATATTTTGTTGTAAATAACATTTCGGTGATGATGTTCACCAAAATGGGAGTTGCTAACGGCGATATGTCGTTCTTTACCACGTTGTTATATTTCCCATGGTTTTTGAAAGGCTTGTGGGGTCCGGTGGTTGATGTGGTTAAAACCAAGCGTTGGTGGATTGTGAGCATGCAAGTGCTCATCACGGCATTGATGGTGCTGCTCACCGTTACGTTGCCAAAACCCGATGTTTCAACAATTTCAGCCGGCACTACACCAATAAGCATGTTCACCCTCACCCTGATATTATTCATCATTGCGGCATTTGCATCGGCAACCCACGACATCGCCGCCGATGGCTACTATATGCTTGCACACAGCCCGAGCAGTCAGGCTGCGTTCATTGGCGTTCGCAGCACGTTCTATCGCATTGCATCGGTGTTCGGGCAAGGCGTGCTTGTGGCGATTGCCGGATTGATTGAAGCCGGAAAGTTTGAAAACATAGCCATGTCGTGGCGCATTACTCTCGGCGTGAGTGCAGTTGTTTTCTTCCTGATTACACTCTATCACATTTATGTGTTGCCACATTCGGCTGACGACAAACCTCGCATTGGCGAAGGTGCATCGGCATCGTCGGGATTGACTGAATTCATCAGTTCGTTTGCTTCGTTTATCAAGAAGCCGGGCTTTTTGCTGGCAGTGGCATTCATGCTGCTTTATCGTTTGCCCGAAGGCTTTCTGATTAAGCTTTGCATGCCATTCCTTGTTCACAGCACCGAGGAAGGCGGGCTTGGCTTGTCGACCGAGGTTGTAGGCTTCGTTTACGGCACATGCGGCGTGGTGGCGTTGCTTGGCGGTGGCATCATTGGCGGCATCTTTGCCTCGAAGATGGGCTTGAAGAAATCGTTGTGGTGGATGGCAGCCGGCATGACATTGCCTTGCTTGACATTCGTTTATCTTGCAGTGGCACAACCAACCAATTTGGCAATCATCACCATTGCATTGTGCATCGAGCAGTTTGGCTATGGCTTTGGTTTTACGGCCTATATGCTTTATATGATGTATTTCTCCGAGGGCGAGTTCAAGACATCGCACTATGCCATCTGCACTGCATTCATGGCACTGAGCATGATGCTTCCGGGCTTTGTGGCTGGCTACATACAAGAAGCAATCGGCTATGTTAACTTCTTCTGGATGGTGATGGCGTGCTGCATTGCCACATTGGTGGTTACATTCTTGGTTGACCGTAAGATTGACCCGGAATACGGCAGAAAATAATAATTTGAATATTGAGTTATATGAAAAAATATTTTTTGGTAATTGCTGCCGCACTGATGGCGTTGACTGCCAGTGCACAAGTGAAGCCAGGCATAGAGGTGCTTCGCGAAGGAGGCTTTGCTCAGCTTAAAGGCAAACGTGTGGGGCTGCTCACTAATCCCACCGGTGTTGACAACAATTTGAAGTCGACCGTCGACATTCTGCACGAGGCAGAAGGCGTTGAATTGGTGGCATTGTTCGGTCCGGAGCATGGTGTGCGCGGCGATGTGCATGCCGGCGACAAGGTGGACAACTCCATCGACCCCGCCACCGGCGTGAAGGTGTATTCGCTTTACGGTAAGAGCCATAAGCCCACTGCCAAGATGCTGAAGGACATCGACGTGCTCATCTACGATATTCAGGACAACGGCTGTCGTTCCTACACATTCATCAGCTCGATGGGCGTGTGCATGGAGGCATGTGCCGAAAACGGTAAGGAGTTTATGGTGCTCGACCGTCCCAATCCGCTTGGCGGAAACAAGGTGGAAGGTTGCCTGGTGGAGGACGGCTTCTACTCGTTCGTGAGCAAATACAAGATACCTTATCTCTACGGTTTGACTCCAGGCGAACTGGCTCTTTACCTTAATAACGAGGGACTGCTGAAAGATGGCGAGAAGTGCCAGTTGACGGTGATACCGATGCAAGGCTGGCATCGCTACATGATGTTCGAACAAACCGGCATGCCATGGATTTTGCCTTCGCCGCATGTTCCGCAGGCAGCCCATTCAGCCTATTATGCTGCAACGGGCATCATCGGCGAAACACCGTATGTCAACATTGGTGTGGGCTACACTTTGCCATTCCAGTTGTTCTGTCAAGAATGGATTGATGCCCAAAAGTTCACCAAGGCGATGAACGACCTGCATCTGAAAGGCGTGATATTCCGACCGATATACGTTAAGCCATTCTATGGAGCAAATATAGACACTAACATACAGGGTGTGCAGGTGTATATCACCGACGTGGTCGACTGCGACCTCACGCTCATTCAGTTCTATGCAATTGAGGTGCTTGCAAAGATGTATCCCGAGCATTTGGCGTTCGACAAGCAGTTTGAAAAACGCTTCAACATGTTCGACAAAGTGTGCGGTACCGACAAGATTCGCAAAATGATGTCGAAAAACTATAAGGTTGCCGACATCATCGACTATTGGAACAAGGATGCCGATGCATTCCGCCTGCAGTCGAGCAAATATTATTTGTACAGATAAAAAACGATTTTTTTTGATTTCGGGAGTTAGGAAAATGCGTTATGGAAGCAAAATATAAAGATTTCTATAATAACATCTCGACATACATCTCATCGGACCGAATCTACACCGACGATTTGCATTGTCTGGCATGGGGCACCGATGCCGGTTTCTATCGCCGGTTGCCGCAAATTGTGGTGCGTTCGGAAAGCGAGGTTGAGGTGTCGCGCTTGTTGAGCGATGCCAACAGTGAAGGGCTGGCGGTTACGTTTCGTGCAGCGGGCACAAGTCTTTCGGGGCAAGCCATCACCGACTCGGTGCTGATTGTTGCCGGCAAGAATTGGGAAAAATACGAAGTGTCGGCTGATGCGTCGACAATCACGCTCGAGCCGGGCATCGTGGGCGAACGCGTTAACCAGATTCTTGCTCCATACGGCAAAATATTTTCACCCGACCCGGCGTCGAAAAAATCGGCAATGGTGGGCGGCATTGTCATGAACAATGCTTCGGGAATGAACTGTGGCACGCATGCCAACAGCGACCGCATGCTGCGCAGCATGCGCATTGTGCTCACCGATGGCACCGTGCTCGACACCGGCGACGAGGCGAGCCGCGAAGCATTCCGTGCCTCGCATCCGCAGTTTGTTGCAAAAATCGAGGAGTTGCGCGACCGTGTGCTTGCCGACGAGGCTTTGTGCAAGCGCATCCGTCACAAGTACGCCATAAAGAACGTTACGGGTTTGAACATCTATCCGTTTGTGATGTATACCGACCCGTTCGACATCATTGCTCACCTGATGGTGGGCTCGGAAGGTACATTGGCGTTTGCCAGCCAGTTCACTATGGCCACGGGTCACAAATATAAGCACTCGGCAAGCGCAATGCTCTATTTCTCGAGCATGAAAGAGGCGTGCGATGCCGTGGTGGCAATGAAGCCCGGACCGGTGTTCAGCGCCGAGATACTTGATAAGAAATCGCTTTCGTCGGTTAACGACACCACTGGCGAAGGGCTCACGGCAGTGCTCACCGAAACCAAAGCCGACACCAAGGAGGAACTGCTTGCCAACATCGAAAAGATAAAGGCGCTTATTGCTCCGTTCAAATTATATGTGCCAGCCAATTTCACAGATAATCCCGATGAATACTCGAAATATTGGGCTATACGTTCGGGCATATTCCCATCGGTTGGCGGTACGCGTCCGCTTGGCACAACCGTGATTATTGAAGACATTGCATTCCACATCGAAGACCTCACGCAAGCCACAGCCGACCTTGAGGAAATGCTGCTGAAGCATGGCTACGACGATTCGTGTATCTATGGGCATGCGCTTGAGGGCAATTATCACTTCATCATTGCCCAGTCGTTTGAAACCGATGCCGACGTGAAGAAGTATCAGAACCTGATGCAGGAAATCGAGAAACTGGTGGTTGACAAATACGACGGTTCGCTGAAAGCCGAACACGGCACCGGCCGCAACATGGCGCCGTTTGTTAAGCACGAATGGGGCGAAAAGGCTTACGGCATAATGAAAGAGGTGAAGCAATTGTTCGACCCCAACAATATTATGAATCCGGGAGTGATTTTCAACGACGACCCCGAATGTTACATAAAAGGCTTCAAGCCTCTGCCACTCACCAACGACCATGTGAACAAATGCATAGAGTGCGGGTTCTGCGAGGTGAATTGCGTGAGCTGCGGATTGACGCTCTCGTCGCGTCAGCGCATCATTGTTCAGCGCGAGATGTCGCGCCTGCGCACCACGGGCGAAGACCCCGAGCGCTTGCGCCGACTTGAAGAACAGTTCCGCTACTATGGTAACGAAACGTGCGCCGGCGACGGGCTGTGCAGCACATCGTGCCCGATGAAGATAAACGTGGGTGAGATGATACACGACCTGCGCGCCGAAGCGTTGCCCGAAGGCAGTTTTGGCTATAAGGTTGGCGATTTTGTTGCCCGACACCAGGCTGGCACGTTTGCCGTGCTCAAGCCGCTGCTCACTGCAGCCGGTGCCGTGCAAAGCGTGATAGGCGACAAGGCAGTGCGCTCGGTGGGAAATGCTTTGCACAAAATGGGCATGCCGCTGTGGACGCCGTCGCTGCCTACTGCCCACTACAACCGCGACATATATGTGAGTCCGAGCGACAAGAAAGTGGTTTATTTCCCCAGCTGCCTTAACCAGACCATGGGCTACAGCAAGGCAGGCGGCAAGAAAGCCGACTTGGTTGATGTGGTGGTGGCATTCCTGCAAAAAAGCGGGTGGGAAGTGATATTCCCCAAGGGCATGGATGGCTTGTGCTGCGGCACGATATGGGAAAGCAAAGGCATGATGGACATTGCCGACCGCAAAACCCGTGAGCTTGAAGATGCGCTCTTGGCAGCCTCGCAAGGCAAATATCCTGTGGTGTGCGACCAAAGCCCGTGCTTGCACCGCATGCGCGAACACATGAACCGCATACATCCGCTTGAGATGATGGAATTTATTCACGACTATGTGGCTGACGGCCTTGAATTTCATCAAACCAGCGAACCTATTGCCATTCACATCACATGCTCAACTCGCAAGATGGGTTTGGCTGACAAGCTGCTTTCGCTTGCACGCCGATGCTCGAGCAACGTGCTTGTGCCCGAAGAAGTGGGCTGCTGCGGATTTGCCGGCGACAAAGGCTTCTTCAACCCTGAGTTGAACGAATACGGGCTGCGCAAATTGCGTCCGCAAATCGAGGCTCACGGCATACGGCGAGGCTTCTCAAACAGTCGCACTTGCGAGATTGGCTTGACCACCAATTCGGGTGTGCCGTATCAGTCGCTGGTGTATTTAATTGACGAATGTACAACCCCTAAGAAATAATTTAAATCAGATATATGGGAGATGTAAAGCAATCGAGCCGATTGAAATCGCTCGACATAATCAGAGGAATTACCATAGCCGGAATGATTCTTGTGAACAATCCCGGCAGTTGGGGGCACATCTACACGCCGCTTGAACATGCCGCGTGGAACGGTTTGACACCAACCGACTTGGTTTTTCCGTTTTTCATGTTCATAATGGGTGTAGCCACCTATTTCTCGCTTCGCAAATTTGAATTTAAGTTTAGTGCTAAGTTGTGGGTGAAGATAGTGCGCCGCTCGGTGTTGCTGTTCCTCATAGGCTTGGCAATACACTGGCTAAGTCATTTCTGCTACTCGCTTGCCGGAGGAAGTTCGCTTGCTGAGGCAGCCAACAATTGGAGCACGATGCGCTATTTGGGTGTGCTTCAACGCTTGGGCATCAGCTACTTTTTTGCGGCAGTGATAGTGTGCACAGTGCCGTTCAAGCGCGTGTCGTGGGTGGTAGCAGGTTTGTTGGTGGTCTACTCGGCAATGCTGTTGCTGGGCCATGGCTACGACATATCGCTCGACAACATTATTTATCGTATCGATAATGCAATACTCACGCCAGCGCACATGTATCATGCCGAGGCATGGAGCGCGCTGAACGACGAGCTCACCATGTCGGCAGGCTATGGCTCACAGGAAACCGTTAGGGCAGCATTCGACCCCGAAGGCTTGTGCAGCACCATACCGTCGGTGGCACACGTGCTGATTGGCGTTTTGTTTGGACGCTTGATAACCAGTTTGAAAGACAATAACGACAGGGTTAGGCAATTGCTGTTTGCCGGCGCTGTCATGATGATGGTGGCGTGGCTTCTGAGCTATGCTATGCCACTTAATAAGAACCTTTGGTCGCCCACTTATGTGCTAATGACCTGTGGCATGGCGTCGTCGCTGATAGCCATGCTCATTTGGGTTATCGACATAAAGGGCAATGGCAAGTGGTGTAAGTTCTTCGAATCGTTTGGTGTGAACCCGTTGTTCATGTATTTGATGGGCAGCGTGCTGAGCATATTGTTCGGTTCGATAAAACTGCCGATAGGCGCCGATGGCGTGTCGATTCACAATCTCATCTACAAGAATTTGTGGCTGAACTTGTTGGGAGATAGTTGGGTTAACATGGCTTCGTGCCTGTATGCAGTCACTCTTGTATGCATCGTGTGGTGCATAGGATATGTTTTGTACAAAAAGAAAATATATATTAAGATATGATTTTAATTGCAGATTGTGGCAGCACCAAAACAGATTGGTGTCTGCTAAACGGAAAAGAGAAAGAAGCTCAAGTGTTCACCCAAGGAATGAACGCACTAATGTTGAGCGAGGACGAGATGGCAAACATCATTGCCAAGGAATTAATGCCGCACATTTCGGCAGAAGATGTAACAGAGGTGTACTATTATGGTGCAGGCTGCATATCGGCTGACATTTGTGGAAGTGTGGAACGTGCCATTCGCCGCAATATGCCCGCGGCAACAAAGGTGGAGGTGAACACCGACCTTTTGGCGGCAGCTCGTGCCGTGTGTGGCAAAAAGCCGGGCATTGCCTGCATTATGGGCACCGGTTCAAACTCGTGCTACTACGACGGCGAGAAGATTGTCGACAACGTGTCGCCGCTTGGCTACATTCTTGGCGACGAGGGCAGTGGTGCCGTTCTGGGCAAGCGCCTTGTGGGCGATGTGCTCAAGCGCCAATTGCCAGCCGACTTGGCAAAGAAGTTCCTCGACACTTATCAGCTAACCCCGCAGCTGATTATCGAGAACGTGTATCGCAAGCCCGGAGCTAACCGCTTCTTGGCTTCGTTGTCGCCGTTCTTGCTTCAGAACATCGAGGAGCCGTCGATTCATCGCCTTGTGCTTAACGAATTCAAGGCATTCTTTGTTCGTAACGTAGAGAACTATGCAAATTACAAGGAAATTCCTGTGAATTTCATCGGTTCGGTGGCAATGCACTATCGCAGTGTGCTCGAAGAAGCCGCTTCGGCATTGTTCATCACTATAGGCACCGTAATCAAGAGCCCGATGGAAGGTCTGGTGAAGTTCCACGGAAAGTGATTTAGCTACAAGAAAAAGGTTAGTACAAAAAAGAATTGTTAATAGAAAATTGGTAAAAAACATGGCATTTGTGAAGATAAGCGAGCAATCGTCGCTTTACAACGACCTGGAGAAGAAGTCGACAAGAGAGATTCTCACCGACATCAACCGTGAAGACCATAAAGTGGCTGATGCTGTGGAAAAAGCTATTCCGGAAATCGAGAAATTGGTTGACGGCATTGTTGAACGCATGAAGAAGGGCGGCAGAATATTCTATATGGGCGCAGGCACATCGGGCCGACTGGGTGTGCTCGACGCTTCGGAGATTCCGCCAACATTCGGCATGGACCCTTCGTGGGTGATTGGCATCATAGCCGGTGGCGACACTGCATTGCGCAATCCGGTGGAAAATGCCGAGGACGACACCGAACAAGGATGGAAAGACCTCGAGGCATTCAACATCACGCCTAACGACACAGTGATTGGCATTGCTGCTTCGGGAACCACGCCATATGTGCTTGGCGCGCTGAAAGCTGCCCGTGAATTCGGTTGCCTCACTGCCGGCATTTGCAGCAACCCCGACGCCCCGATAACCGAGGTTGCCGAGATTGGCATTGTGATGGTTGTTGGTCCAGAATATGTTACCGGCAGCTCACGCATGAAGAGCGGCACCGGTCAGAAGCTCATTTGCAACATGATTACCACATCGGTGATGATTAAGATGGGTCGTGTGAAGGGCAACAAGATGGTGAACATGCAGTTGTCGAATGCCAAACTGGTTGACCGCGGCACCCGAATGGTGGTTGAAGAATTGGGCTTGCCTTACGATGAGGCAAAGCGCCTGCTTCTGCTCCACGGTCAGGTGAAGGCTGCTGTTGATGCTTATCGCAGCAACAACAAATAATCGTGCCATTGCGGCAGCAACGGTGTTTTGCTCGTAGTTTGAGCTACGCGTTGTTCCTGTGAATGATAATTAGTCCGTCGTGTGTTATGCACTGTGAAAAATAGTGCGGCACGGCGGACTGATTTTTTGCTTGTAAGCACTTGCGAAAATGCAGTAAGCGCCGCTAAAGCAAGCATAAAATCTAAAAAAATGTTGAATAAATGATGTTTTTCGGTGTCAGATTTTGTGCTGTGAATAATATGCAGTACTTTTACTTGTTAAATGGTGCGTGGTCGCCCGAGTGTGCACTTTTGCTCAAATGGCAAAGCATGCGGGCTGCATGAACTGAATTGTTGAATATTAAAGCGAAATATGATAATATTAACGAAATGAAGAAACTAATTGCATTGGCTTTGACAGCTTTGGCGATGATGCCGTTTGCCGGTATGGCTCAGGATGTAAACACAAGCGAGGCTCCGGCTGCGCCCAAAACGCTGTTTCCTTATCCGGTTGCTCCCGACACTATCAAGACATTTGAAAACCGTGTGAACTACATTGTGCCGCGTTTTTGGGAAAAATACGACTTGTCGAAACCGATTGCCGATTTGCAAGCATTTGATGGCGCTTTACGCGATTATTTGGGATTTATGCGCTATTGCCACAAGAATGTGGCGATATCGTCGGTGCGCGATTTCATTTTCAAGTCGCAATCAAATATGGGCAACTTTGAGAAAATCATGAAGCTTGCCGACCAAGACCTCTATCAGGTGGGCGCCGAGTATTGGAGCGACGACTTGTATTCGGAGTTCCTGAAGGGTGCTGCCAAGAACAAGGCGATGAACAACGAGTTGCGCAAATATTATTCAAAGCAACTTGAGCGCATCAATCGAACTCAGCTTGGCGGCTCGCTTGCCGAAGTGGAGTTTTGCAACCTCGACGGCAACAAGGTGAAGTTGAAAGACATTGAGGCTGAAATGCTGTTTATATATATCTCTAAGGATGCCGATAGCGACCATTCGTTTGAGCGCGTGCGTTTGAGCACCGATGTTAACATCAATTACATCCTCTCCGACGGCAAGGTGAAACTGCTGTGCGTTTCGCCCGAGAAATACAACAAAACCTGGGCAAAAAATGCTTTGGAGTATTCCGACAAATGGATTGTGGGCACTTGCGAGGATTTGTCGACCGAAGGCTTGTATGACGTGCGTTTTTTGCCGTCGTTCATAGTGCTCGACAAGGACAAGAACATCATTCAAAAGAATGTGGGTTTGGATGCGCTTAAGGCTGCATTTGAGCGTTGACAGAGCATCGCATAAAGGTGTGCACGGCGTGGCACCAGGGAAAATTGAGATTTGAAATAAACAAAGAATTGTAGATTAACAATATAAAATCATAATAACTATGTTGCTAAAAGTGGCTAAAAGCGTTTTTGTGTATATGTCCACACACTCCTATAGCAATTTGTCGCGCTTGTTTCTGCGCCTGTTTGTGGGAGTGATGTTGTTGCAGTTGGGCGTTAATCAGATGTCGCAGTTCGACAATTTAAGCAGCGTTACGGGTGCGTTTGGCATGAGCGGCAGCACCACTGTCACGGTGGTGATAGTGCTCGAATTGGTTTGCTCGATGCTCTTAGTTCTTGGTCTGTTCACCCGTTTTGCCATTTTGCCGCTGCTGGTGATTATGGGCATGACATCATTCAGACTATTTGGTAATGAGGTGTTTCAGGACGAAGTCATCTTTGGAATGATGCCTGAGATGTTGCCGATGCTGTTTTGTGGCGTGCTGGTGTTTTTTGGCATCTCGGGTCCGGGAAAGATTTCGCTCGACTACATTCTGGCGCGTTACACGGTTAGTTACGACGCATCGTCGATTGAAGAAGAACGCACACTTGACGAGGCATAGAGCAACAGAAACGTATTTAATTTGAAATGAGAATAGCAGTATTGATATCCGGCGGAGTTGACAGCGCGGTTGTGGTGCATAAGCTCAAGGAAGAGGGCCACGACTTGCAACTGTTTTACATTCGCATAGGCATGGACACCGACGAGGGCGATTGCTCGGCAGAGGAGGACATTGAAATGTGTCAACTCATTGCTCACAAATATGCATTGCCGCTCGAGGTGGTTTCGCTGCATCAGGAGTATTGGGATAATGTGATGGAATATGCGTTGCGCACGGTTAAAGCCGGACTCACGCCCAACCCCGACATGATGTGCAACAAGATGATAAAGTTCGGATATTTTGAGGAGCGCTGGGGGCATGAATTCGACATGACTGCAACCGGACACTATGCAACCACCGACGTGGTTGACGGCGTGAAATACCTGGCTACGGCAGTCGACCCGGTTAAGGACCAGACTGATTTTCTTGCGCAGATATCCTACAAGCAGCTTGAGCATCTGATGTTCCCAATAGGCAGCCTGCCAAAGGCTGAGGTGCGCCGAATTGCCGTTGAGGCAAACATGCCAAATGCATTTCGCAAGGACAGCCAGGGCATTTGTTTCCTGGGCAAGATTAACTACAACGACTTCATACGCCGCCATTTGGGCGAGCGAAAGGGCAATATCATCGAGATTGAAACCGGACGCAAAATAGGCGAGCATAAAGGTTTTTGGTTTCACACCATCGGGCAGCGCAAGGGGCTTGGCTTGAGCGGCGGTCCGTGGTATGTGGTGAAAAAGAATCCGAAGGACAACGTGATTTATGTGAGCAACGGCTACGGCACCGAAAAGCAGTTTGGCAGAGTGCTGCACCTCGATGAGATGCATTTCATTTCGGGCAACCCGTGGAAAGGCGTTGAGGGTCCGGTGGACATCATGTTCAAGAACAGACACACCCCCGACTTCATAAAGGCAAAGTTCACGCACCTTACCGGCAACGAGTATGTTATTGAAAGTGAGCGCGATGTGCAGGGCATAGCACCAGGGCAATTTGCAGTGGTGTATGATGCCGAAGGGCATTTGTGCTATGGCAGCGGTGTTATTACCGGGCAGAAAATCTGATGTGAAGATGACTGAGGGTAGCAAAGACGAAAAAGTGCGGCTGAATGTAGTGGGCATCACCTACAGCCAGGTTCAGAGCGGAGCATACGCTCTGTTGCTTGCCGAAGAGGGCGGTTATTATCGCATTCCGGTGGTGATAGGCGCCTCGGAAGCACAAGCCATCGCTGTGAAGTTGAGCGATATTGTTCCGCCGCGACCATTGGCTCATGATTTAATGGCAAGTATGTATCATGCTTTTGGCATAAGTCTCGACGAGGTGTTTATATACCGTTTTCATAATGGCGTGTTTCAGTCGGAGTTGCACTTGAGCAGCGACGACCGCAGCGTAGTGCTCGATTCGCGCACATCCGATGCTGTTGCATTGGCATTGCGCACCGGTGCACCCATCTTCACCACGCGCCACATTCTCACCACCACCGGCTTCAAGAGCAAGGAGAAAGGCGTAGAGAGCGCCGATGCGGTTGACAGTCGTCATGTGGTGAACCTTGAGCGATATGCCGTTGAGGAGCTGGAGAAAATGCTTCGCAAATGTGTAGAGCGCGAGGAATATGAGCGTGCGGCTGAAATCAAACAAGTGATTGATGCAAAGCGTGCCGACAAGCAGGAATAAAGAAAATAATATCATAAAAAACTACTATTAAGATGAAGAAAATTAAGTTTATGCTCATAGTGATGAACTTCCTCGAATTTGCTGTTTGGGGAGCTTATCTTACATGCATGGGCAACTATCTTGGCAAGGCAGGAATGGGCGCCGAGATAGCCTGGTTTTATGCCATTCAGGGAATTGTGTCGATAGTTATGCCTACGGTTATGGGTATTATTGCCGACCGCTATGTGCAACCGCAACGCCTGCTCGGCATCTGCCATTTGGTGGCTGGCTTGGCAATGATTGGGCTGTTCTATATGGGAATGAGTTGCGAGATGCCCGTCAAGACAGCGTTCATAAGCCTTTACACCGTGAGTGTGGCGTTCTATATGCCTACATTGGCTTTGTCGAACACCACGGCGTTCACCATCCTCAAGGACCATGGACTCGACACGGTGAAAGATTTTCCGCCGATTCGTGTGTTTGGCACAGTTGGCTTCATTGCCACGATGTGGTTTGTTAATTGTGCCGCATTCGACAATGGCTCGTTCTTCTTCACATTGATGGAGAATGCCAATAAGTTTCAGTATACATATATGCAATTCCTGGTGTCGGGTGTGTTGGGCATAGTGCTGTTTGCCTATTGCTTTGCCCTGCCGCAATGCCGCTTGGTGAGCAAGCCGTCGCAATCGCTTGCCGAAACACTCGGGCTCGATGCATTCCGTCTTTTCAAGGATAAGCGCATGGCAATGTTCTTTGTATTTTCTACTTTGCTGGGCATGTCGCTGCAAGTGACCAATGGTTATGCTACGCCGTTTATCACCAGCTTCAAGGGCGTTGAAGAATTTGCCGATTCGTTTGCTGCCAACAATGCCACTTTGCTTGTGTCGCTTTCGCAGATAGCCGAGGCACTGTGCATCCTGCTCATTCCGTTCTTCCTGAAGCGATATGGCATTAAGGTGGTGATGCTCATTGCAATGTTTGCATGGGTGGGCCGCTTTGGATTCTTTGGACTTGGCAACCCTGCATTCCCGGGTGTGATATTGTTTATCTTGTCGTGCATCGTCTATGGTGTAGCGTTCGACTTTTTCAATGTCTCGGGCGGCTTGTTCGTCGACAGCGAGTGCGACGTGAAGGTGCGTGCATCGGCACAAGGCTTGTTTATGCTCATGACCAACGGATTGGGAGCAACCATCGGCACATTGCTGGCAGGTCAGATAATCAATCACTACTGCCAGTGGAACGAGCAAGGCTACCTTGTGGGCGACTGGCAGAGCGCATGGTTCATTTTTGCGGGCTTTGCTTTGTGTGTTGCGGTGGCATTCATGCTGCTGTTCAAGTCGAAGAAGCCGGCTGAGGCAAAATGATATTAATTTAAAAATAACGTGTAGAATATGCACAGGTTTTATGCCCCCGACATAAAGGAAACGCTCATTCTTCCTGAGGAGGAAAGCGGACACTGCGTGCGCGTGCTGAGGCTGAAAGAGGGCGATGAAATTGAGGTGGTTGACGGCACTGGCAATTGCTTGCGGTGCCGCATCACGCTCGCTCATCACAAGCGGTGCGCCGTTGAAGTGGTGGAAGTGAACGAGCATTTGCCGCATTGGGGCAAGAGCATCACCATTGCCATCGCACCCACCAAGAACCTCGACCGTATGGAGTGGATGGTGGAGAAGTGCACCGAGATGGGCGTTGACCGGATAGTGCCGCTGCGTTGCCGCTACAGCGAGCGCAAGGAACTCAAGCGCGAGCGCCTGAACAAGATTGCCGTGTCGGCGATGAAGCAGTCGCTGAAGTGCACCTTGCCACTCATCGACGAGATGACACCCATTTCCGAGGTGATTGGCACGCCGTTCGACGGGCGTAAATACATTGCATATTGCGACCCCTCGGTGCCGCGCCTGCTGTTTGCCAAGGAGTATGACCCCGACAGCAACGCACTGATTATGATTGGCCCGGAGGGTGATTTCAGTCCCGAAGAGATTAAGGCTGCCATCGATGCCGGTTTCTTGCCGATTTCGCTTGGCAATAGCCGACTGCGAACCGAAACTGCTGCTGTGATGGCGTGCGCCATGTGCCACACTGCCAAGCAGATGAAGTGATGTGGGGCATGTTTAAACTTTCGGTGCTGAATGGAGTCAATATATTTGACAAGAATGTGTGTTTTTTTACGAAATTCAATAAATACTGATGTATGAAAATTAATGTTAGATGTGGACTGTTGATGCTATTTGCAGTTGGTTGTGCTTGTTTGCTGAATGCTCAGCAGCAGGACGACGACCTGAAGAAGCGCATCAATGAGGCTGTAATGAATGTTTATAACGAGGAAATCAGTCGCAACCCTAATGATTACGAGAGTTTGTGCGGCCGCGCCAACCAATATTTTGTGAATGGCGATTATCTGCGCGCGTTAGACGACGTGGAGCGTGCTCTCCGCCTCACGCCAGCCAATCAAAAAGATTTGCGGTTTGAGGAACTGGTGCTTCGTGCCAAAATCTATGACGTGCGAGGCGACCAGGAGAAGCGTCTCGCCGACCTGTATGCTGCTAACAACATCGACCCGACGCATGTAAGCTGCCTTGGGTTGCTTGCCGAAGCAAACTGTAATATGGAGCATTACGATGATGCCGAACAATGCTTTCAGCGCATCATCCGCTTGCAACCTAACAACTACGATGCCTTGGCTGGCTTGGCACGCATTGAGGTGAAGCGCAAGAACTTCGGCAAAGCTGCCGAGTATGTCGACCGTGCCGTGAAGCTGTATCCTGCCGAACCGGCTGTGTTCATCAATCGTGCCGAGGTGCTGATTATGATGGAGCAATATCAATCGGCTGCGCAGGACCTGATTTCGGCTTTGAGTGTGGGCAAAAACAACAAAGAAGCCATCGAAAGCCTTGCTGCAATGAGCGATGTGCAATACGATGCCGTGATTGGTGCCCTAAACAACTCCATCGAGAAGGCGCCGCGCAATGGTTTGTTCTATTATATTGCCGCACAGATTGCAATGGACCACAACCACTTTGCCGATGCCGAGTATTATTTGAACGCAATCAATGCCAACAAATTGTATGAATATCACAGCATCTACAACGATTTGGCAAAGTCGCAATATTGCTTAGGCAAATATTCCGAGGCATTGAGCAACATCGACATTGCTATTCGTGCATGCGACAGCGAACCGGATTATTACATCACTCGCTCGAAGATTCAACGTGCTTTGGGCAACAATGCCGAGGCGCTGAAAGCCACAAAGATGGCTTTGATGCAGAATTCCGACCATGTGCCCTCGCTCATTGAGCAGGCGCGTGTGTATATCGCTCAAAAAAATGATAACGAAGCGTTGTCGGCGCTTAATCTGGCAGTCATCAACAATTCGGAATCGTCGGATGCAATCTTGTTGCGCGCCTGGCTCTATGCCAATCGCTTGAACCGTGCTGCCGATGCTCGCCGTGATTATGCAAAATTGCTGCTGAAGGACAACGATTTGGCTTCGTTGCGCGGCTTTGCATTGCTCGCACTCGACCGCGACGAGGAGGCTATGCGATGGGTCGACGGTATCATTGCTAATGGTGTGTTGCCGGGTGGTGAGGCTTATTATGTGGCAGCTGAACTCATGGCATTGGCTGGCGACAAGACCAAGGCGTTGGCTCATGTTGCCAGTGCGCTTGCCAATGGCTACGGCAACTATCACGCGCTCACTCGCTTCGACAATGTTGAGCGAAACCTTTCGGCTGCGAAAGGCATCGAACTGAATACGCTTCTCGAGCAAAATGCTCAGGCTTTCAAGGCAAAACGCTTGACTGACAGCATCGAAAACGGTAAATAAAATTTTGGTTAACCTCAAATCCGCAACTACGCGCCTAATATAATATAGCAGCGAAAAGAATCCGC
>JBJECZ010000101.1:0-6803 GCA_051871555.1 Muribaculaceae bacterium
CGATCTAAACTATCTTTAGAATATGAAGTAAATGACGATGTTTCTGTTAGTGGTCGGTATGGCGGATCAAGATAGTATATTACATTGTCATTAGCATATTTGCCTGTTTGTGAGAAATCTCCACCTAATATTTCAACGCGCTGAAGAAGCGCAGAATCTGCCCTTAATGTATCTTCGTCACAAATTTTTGGATTTGCATATCTACCATGTGGGACATTAAATTCTCCTCTCGAATTCACGCGATATAACCCATTAAAGCAAGTGCGGTTTAAGAAAATAAGCAATGCCGCTGTTTCCACATCCGAAATGTTTTTCTTATTGTACCGCTCTCTCTGAGCAACAAAAAACTCTTTCCTTAGAACATCATCAAGTGGCAAATAAGTTGTTTGAAGTCGAGCTAACTCAACTATTAATTTCTCGACATCATTTTTAACCACCTTATAGGTGCAAATCAATTCTGTATTTATATCATTGATAACAGCTCTTTTTATATTTGGGTATTCCTGTAATATCCAAAACAGAACGGCACCTCCACCGACAAACGGTTCAACATACGTCATCTCGCTCCTTTGTGACAAATCACACGGCAGAAGATTCTTTATTTCGCCTAACAACTGCGTCTTTCCCCCCGCCCATTTGACAAAAGGCTTAGCAGGATATCTATCAAATATTTTCATACTAATTCAACTCATAACAGATTTTGAATAATCAATCCAATTACAAAAATAATGATTACTCTCCACTTACCCAATAATTATAAACAATAAAACCCAGTGCTTTCATTGATTTTTCAATCCTATATGGTTCAAAATGGCTTTTTTACGATTCTCAATACCAAAATATCACATATATTGCTTAACTTTGCACAAAATATTGGCAAACGATGAGTTACAACACTTACAGGCACGAAGACGAATTGAAAGCAACCATTCAAACGCTCACGCACGGCACGGCAGCCAGGCGTATGTGCCACTTGCACCTCGGCAGCGAGCCGCTCCCCAGCTGGGAGATGATTGGTGACATTATCACGCTTTGCCGTTCTCTCATTTTCCCCGGTTTCTTTGGCAACGACGATGTGAATGCTTTCAGTTTGGAGTATCGCATCGGCATCGAGTGCGAACAACTGAAATCGGTTCTCGAGAACCAGATTCTGGCAGGGCTATGCATTGAGCAGAAAACACGCACCGACGCCGAAACGGCATGCCTGCGACATCGTGCCGAGGACATTGCGCAGCAGTTCATCAATCGTTTGCCCGACATTCGCCAGGTGATGCACACCGACGTTGAGGCGATGTACGATGGCGACCCTGCCGCCGTAAGCCACGAGGAGGTGATTTATTGCTATCCTGCCATACGAGCCATTTTGAACTATCGTGTGGCACATGAACTGCTTCTGCTTGGCGTGCTCATCATCCCGCGAATGATTACCGAAGCCGCCCACTGCGAAACCGGCATCGACATTCACCCTGCCGCAACCATCGGCGAGCGCTTTGCCATCGACCACGGCACCGGCGTGGTGATTGGCGCAACTGCCATAATAGGCCGTAACGTGAAAATATACCAAGGAGTGACGCTGGGCGCCAAGAGCTTCGACTGCGACGCCGACGGCAACCCGGTGAAAGGCGTGCCTCGACACCCAATCGTTGGCGACAACGTGGTCATCTACAGCAACTCGTCGATTCTGGGACGAATACGCATCGGCGACAATGCCGTGATTGGCGGCAATATGTGGGTGACAAGCGACGTGCCCGACGGCGAGATGATTGTGCAGCACCACTGAGTATGCGCTCTTTCACCGAAAATAACTGATATTAACTGACTTAAAAACATATAATCATCCATCCCACACCAACATTAATTTATGGAATTTGAAATGATTGCCAAGACCTTCCAAGGGCTGGAAGGCGTACTTGCCGAAGAACTGAGGCAGATAGGTGCCACCAACGTTGAGGAAGGCCGACGAATGGTGAGCTTCACCGGCGACAAGGCTGTGCTCTACAAAGCCAACTTCTGCTGCCGAACCGCATTGCGCATACTCAAACCAATCTATAAGTTTCTTGCCAGCGACGCCGACGAGCTCTACGAGGCTGTGAAGCGTTTCAATTGGAACGAGGTGATGAAAGTAAACCAAACTTTCTCAATCGACACCACCGTGTTCAGCGAGGAGTTTCGCCACTCGCGCTTTGTAACCTATCGCGTGAAGGACGCCATTGCCGACTTCTTCAGCGAGCAATGCGGCGAACGCCCCTCAATTCGCCTCAACAACCCCGACGTGCAGTTCAATGTGCACATCGCCGGCAAGGAGGTGACCCTCTCGCTCGACTCCAGCGGCGAACCGCTCTACAAACGCGGCTATCGCGTGGCGCAAACCGAAGCGCCTATCAACGAGGTGCTGGCTGCCGGCATTCTCAAGCTTGCCGGCTGGGATGGTCAATGCAATTTCATCGACCCGATGTGCGGCTCGGGCACTTTCCTCATCGAGGCTGCCCTGATGGCTGCAAACATCAATCCTGGTGTGTTCCGTCAAGGATTTGCCTTCGAAAACTGGGAGGATTTTGACGCCGACTTGTTCGACCAAATCTATAACGACGACAGCAACGAACGCGAGTTTGCATTCCGCATCTCGGGCAGCGACATCTCGCCAAAGGCTGTGGCTATTGCCGAACGCAACATCAAAAGCGCCGGCGTGGGCAAATTCATCGACCTCGAATGTCGCTCGCTGCAAAGCATCGAGGAGGTGGAACCCGACGGCATGTTGGTAACCAACCCGCCTTATGGCGAACGAATTGCCGTTGAAGACATGGAAGGTCTCTACCACGACATCGGCGAACGCCTCAAACGCGTGTTCCGCGGCTACAAGGCATGGGTAATTGGCTACAAAGAAGAATTGTTTGACTGCATCGGGCTCAAGCCTTCGGTGAAAATGCCTCTGCTCAACGGCGACCTCGAATGTGAATTGCGCGAATATGCCATCTTCGAGGGCAAATACGACGAACTGCGCCGACAAGGCGGCAGCATCAAGGACTCCGACTTTGCGCGCCGCAAGGGCGAGGATAAGCCTTATCGCAAACGCAAATTCGAAGAAACCTTCAAGAGCGAACGCCGTCCGCGCCACTTCGACGACAACAAGGACGAACGTCGCCCGCGCCATTTTCGCTTCAACGACGACGAGGAGAATCGCAGCGAACGCCGACGCGACGACAACCGACGCCCGCGACGCGACGATGACCGTCGCCGCTCACGCCGTTTCGACGACGACCGCGAGGAACGTCCGCGTCAATTTGTGCACAACGAGGAATTCTCGAAGCGCGTGGTGAAGTTCCGCGAACCGCAGCTGTCGAAGGACACCGAATTTTCGCTCAACCCTCTGCGCCGTCGTGGCTGGAAGAAGAAACTCAAAGGCAACGATACCGAGGGCAACAACGACAATAACGATTAATAGTTCACCCTCTCACAACCGCGATTATTTTTCACACTCTCACTCATAAACTTTTTTCAACACAAAACAATGGAGAAACTCAACATCCTGCTTCTTGGCTCTGGCGGCCGTGAATGTGCATTGGCTTGGAAAATGAGCCAAAGTGCCAAATTAGGCAAACTCTATATCGCCCCGGGCAACGGCGGCACCGGCGCCTACGGCGAAAATGTGGCTATATCACCTCTCGACTTCGATGCCGTTAAACAGTTCGTTGTCGACAACAGCATCAACATGGTGGTGGTGGGCAACGAAGACCCTCTGGTGGCTGGCATCTACGACTATTTCAAAGCCGACGCCCAAGTGGCTGATGTGATGATTGTGGGACCGAGCAAAGCCGGCGCACAGCTCGAAGGCAGCAAGGATTTTGCCAAGGGCTTCATGCAACGCCACGGCATACCCACAGCCGCCTATCTGAGCGTAACCGCCGACAACATCGACGAAGGTTATCGCTTCCTCGAGAGCCTGCAGGCACCTTATGTGCTCAAAGCCGACGGTTTGGCTGCCGGCAAGGGCGTGCTCATCGTGCCTACGCTCGACGAAGCCAAAAGCGAACTCAAAGCCATGCTCGGCGGCATGTTCGGCGCTTCGAGCGCTACTGTGGTGATTGAGCAATTCCTCTCGGGCATTGAGTGCTCGGTGTTTGTGCTCACCGACGGCAGCAACTACCATGTGCTGCCTGTGGCTAAGGACTACAAGCGCATTGGCGAGGGCGACACCGGCTTGAACACCGGCGGCATGGGCGCAATCTCGCCCGTAAGTTTTGCCGACGACGAGTTTATGGCTAAGGTGAACAGCCGAATCATCGTGCCCACCATCGAAGGCCTAAAGGCTGAAGGCATCACCTATCGCGGGTTCATCTTCCTGGGGCTCATCAACGTAGGTGGCGACCCGATGGTGATTGAATATAACGTGCGCATGGGCGACCCCGAAACCGAGGTGGTTATGCTTCGCATCAAAAACGACCTTGTCGACCTGCTCGAAGCCACTGCTCAAGGCACGCTCGCAAGCAAGAGCGTCGACATCGACCCTCGCTACGCCGTGACTGTGATGATGGTGTCGGGCGGCTATCCAGGCAGCTACGCCAAAGGCAAAACCATCACCGGACTCAACAATGTTGAAGGCAGCACCGTGTTCCACGCCGGCACAAAACTCAATGCCGACGGCTCGTTTGCCACTTCGGGCGGACGCGTGCTGGCTGTGAGCAGCTACGGCAACAGCAAGGACGAGGCTCTGCGCCAATCGTGGGAAAACATTGCCCGCATCGACTTCGACGGAAAATATTTCCGCCGCGACATCGGTTTCGACCTGAAATAACAATCTCGACATATAACCCACGGGGTGGCGAGCAGCTCTCCGCCCCGTAGTTTCTTTTATATGGCACACCTGCGGCTATTGGGGGCAACGCAGCCCGTCGGACAAAGCAGGTTTGCCACAAAAACAAAGCAGAACGCACACGATGATTTTTCGCGAAAACAGCATCAACGATTTCTTCAACAGCAAGGCATTCGCCCTGCTCATGGCACTTGCAATGATTGTAATATCCTACCTCGATTGCACAATCTGGCAGGACCGCTTGAGCATAAGCAACAGTCATGGCATATTCTTCCCGTCGCTGGCGCAAGGCTTCTCAAACATCACGTTGTCGGTCACCGCCAACTGCATCTGCATTCTCATCGTGTCGGTGATGTTGGTGGCACTCAACAAGACGTTCAACTTCATCCGCTCGGTGACATGGATTTACGCATCGGTGTTCATGATGCTCAACGCCAGCAACCCCATCACATCGGGGATGCTATACTCCGGAACTATCATCAGCCTTGCCGTGGCAATCATAGCCTTTGCCATGTTTGCCTCGTTTGAACAGCGTCGCTCGCAGCGCAACGTGTTCACGGCGTTTGCCGTGATAGCCACGCTGAGCATGTTTCAATACGCTTTCCTCTACTTGCTGCCGGTGGTGGCTCTCGGCTTCATGCTCATGAAGGTGATGAACCTGCGCAGCACCCTTGCCATGATTATCGGCATCATCACGCCGTTTTGGATTGTACTGGGGCTTCAGCTCGCCAATTTCAGCGATTTCGCCCTGCCCTCCTACGAGAGTTTTTGGACTGAACTGCAACGCCCGCAAATGCACATCAACATCATAGGCATGGTGCTGATTGCCCTGCTCACCATCGGGCTGGTTTGCGCCAACCTGCTCCACATCATCACCTACAAGCTGCAGGTGCGTGCCTACAACGGCTTTTTTGTCTATCTGGCAGCGTTCACCATCATCATGCTTGCCATCGACTATCGCAACGCATTCAACTATCTGCCCGTGCTGCATCTGTGCCTCGGCGTGCAGTTTGCCCATTTCTTCACCACCAACACCCACACCCGCCGCTATATTGCCGTGATTGTGTTGCTGCTGGTGTCGGCGGCTTTGCGCGTGGCTACCCACATCTTCTAACCCGCATTGTTTGTTATGAAAGTACTTGTTGAAAGCCACATACCCTACATAAAAGGCTTGATTGAACCGTATGCCGAGGTGCAATATCTCGAGCCCGACCAGTTCACAGCCGCGAGCGTTGCCGACGCCGACGCGTTGCTGATTCGCACCCGCACCCGCTGTAACCACGCCTTGCTCGACGGCAGCCGTTGCCAATTCATCGGCACTGCCACCATAGGCACCGACCACATCGACCTCGACTATTGCCGCAGCCGCGGCATTGCCGTGCACAACGCTCCCGGATGCAACGCGCCTGCTGTGGCTCAATATGTACTTGCCACCGTAGCGCAACACATGGCTCACATCGGCACCACACATACGCAGGCTCTCACACTGGGCGTGGTGGGCGTTGGCCACGTGGGCAGCATTGTGGCTCGATTTGCAAGCGAATGCGGATTCAGAGTGCTGCTTTGCGACCCGCCACGAGCTTTGCGCGAAAATTCGCAGCAATTTGTGAGCCTCTCTCAGATTGCCACCGAAGCCAACATCATCACCTTCCACACCCCACTCACATCCGATGGCGAGCACCCCACACACCACATGGTGAATGAGCATTTCCTTGCCGAACTCAAGCAATGCTCGCTGCTCATCAACAGCGCTCGCGGTCCGGTGGTCAACACCTCACACTTGCTCGAACATCTTCGCCTAAACCCGCAGCTGCAAGTGGCTATCGACTGCTGGGAAGGTGAACCAAACATCAACCCCGCGCTGCTGCAACGCGCTTTCGTTGCCACACCGCACATCGCCGGCTATTCGGCTGAAGGCAAAACCCGAGGCACAGCCATGGTGATTGAGCAACTCAATGCACATTTCGGATGGAACATTCAGGCAAAACCCGTT